>CBFHWV010000115.1:0-4822 GCA_965659565.1 uncultured Flavobacteriales bacterium | reverse complement strand
CCACTGGACCACAGCGTCAGGCCCACGATGGCCGTTGCGCCGAGGAGCAGAAGAAGCCGGCTGTGTCGCTTTTGCTGGAGGGCCATGGGGGTGTTGACGTCGAAATTCAGGTGGTCGGCATGTCGACCTTCTCCGGTATGAATGTAAAAACGCCGACCCAGGGCCGACGTTTTGGGGACTCAAAGCGAGCCCAAGCGAATTTGGTTAAGTGACAGCAGGGCGTTCAAACCCGTTTGCTGAGCAATGCAATATAGCAAATATGAAGGCCGGTCCGTGTAAAAAGGACATTCGTCTTGTTTGGCGTCAGAAATCATCGTCGTCGTCCTCAAAGGGGACAGGCGCAGAACGGGGTGCCCCCGCAGCGGAATCCCCAGCTCCTGGCGCCGTCAACTCCACCACGGGAACCGCACTGGCTCCCTCGATGGGGGCCGCTGGAGGCGCCTCTTCCTCTGCATCGGCTCCTTGTAGCGCCCCCTTGAGCCGGCTCCACGCCCCCTGACGCTGCTCACGTCGGTGAGACTGGTGCGCCTTGCGGTCATAACCGAATTCCGGCTCCTCCAAGGTGCCGCCCACCGCGAGGAAAAACCGGTGTCCAAGGCCGTCTTCCTCCATGGTTCCCAGCTCCCCCTCGCCCGACTTCAAATCGCGCAGGGCAAAATCCAAGGTGAAATCCATTCTTCCGCCCAGCCTGTACCAACCCTCGACCCCGACGTCCATCGCGTCGGACTCCACGGTCACCGGCTCGAGCGTCAATACATCGCGCTTGAATTCCACCTCCACCACCAAGGGCTCGAAATGCACGCGCCGCAACCGACGCCGCATGTCCTCTGCATCCGCAATCCAGCGCGACTTGCGGTCCGCCTCCAACGCCGCTGGGATTTCTTGCAGCAAGTCAAATTCGATCAACTCCCCGTCCTCCACGCGCGCGGTCACCTGTGCATCCCAAGGCTGCCCGGAGCCCGATTGGAATGCATACCCGACGTGGCCCTCTGCCCACGCTCGACCCCGAACGTGACGGGGCAACAACGTCGCCTGGCCCAAACCATCGGTGGCCTCCAAAAACGACGGAAGGTCCACGCCGGCCATGCGGCCGTCGAAATCTACCCGGAACCGGTCCACCGTTCCCGTCCCCGACCATTGTCCCCCCATGGCATCCGCATCCAGCGCCGTCACGTTGAACTGTTCCGCTGCCCAGCGGCCTGTCATCCGCACCTCATCGGCAGCGAAGCTGCCATACCTCAAGGGACCGCACGACACGGTGACGTCCCACGGCCGAGCAGAGCCGCTGTTTCCAGTCGACGCAGAGAGCGTGGACCACTGGTCCAGCACCGCGAGAAAAGGGTCGACCTCCAGTCCGTCCAATGACACGTCCAATTGGCCTTCGTTTTCGCAACTCAGCGTCGCTTGTGCCTGCGCACCAGGCACCCGGATGTCCACGCATTCCGCGCGCCATCCGCTCCCATTCCAAACAAAGTCAACGGCGCCCACGCCGCACTGCGCACCCTGCCCCATCCAACGCAAGTCTTGGGCTGTGACCTTCGCCCCTTCTTGTGCCTCCCAGGTGACCCCACCTCGGCCATCGCCTAGAATGTGAAACCCGCCTTCCACGCTCACTTGACCCTCGTCCGCCAACGACCACCCTTCCGGCCATGTCACGGCGGGCCCGGCCCACGCACTCAATGCCGCTGGCCGAAAAATGCCCCGAGCATCCGCCTCAATGTCCCAGCGCTGCCCATTACCTCCTGCTTCTCCTTGGATCTCGAGCTCACCACCCGCCACGGAAGCCCGCACCGCCTCCGTCTCCGCGCGCCACCCTTGCCGTGTCTCATAAGCCACCACTGCCCCAGATTGAATGGCCGCCACCTGGCCCTGCTCGAGAATGCGGGTTCCTGCCACATTTGCCCGCACCGCCCAGCCGCCCTTCCACGCTTCAGAAGTTGGTCCCGGCCAAGCCATGGTGAGGTTTGTCGTCTTCTGATGGGACACCACAACATCCAATCCGCCCTTGCCCCGAATCCGAGATACCCCCTCTGACAAGGACGGCCGCAGCACTGGCGGCAGGACGGCGTCAACGGCATCCCACTCCACCTCCAGCGCTGACAGCGCCAGGCCAAATCGACCTTCCTTGACCTCCACGCCGCCCTCCAAGTTGACCGCCTTTTGCGCTCGGGTCAGTGCCGCGTCTGAAAACTGGAACGTCGCATCCCCACCTGACATCCGCCCCTCGATCTCCATCGCCACGCCCACCTCGTCCAACCAGGTGTCTTCCCCCACCTGTAGCCGACTGGCGGGCAAATCCAAGGTGCCGCTCAACCTCAGACCACCCTCTGGCACAACCGAAACGGCCAAGTCCGCCGTCGACACCGCCACCTGCCACTGAATCCGGTCCTCACTGCCCGTCCAATCCCCTGCCACCTCGACTTCCTCCAAAGTCAAGGCATCTATCCGCCACTCGGAGAGCCCGGTTTCCGCACCTTCTTGGTCTTTCCAGAACTTCCAATTTTCACGCGTCGCGGATTCCCGCCGCACCGACACAGCGCCCTGGGACAACCCCAACGATTTCACCTCGAGTTTCCCTTCCAGCAGCGGCCAACACGCCACCCGCAAATCGACCCTCTCCATGGACAAAAAGTCCCGCTGAGGATCCAAGGCGTCCGCAATGCGAACGCCGCGCAATTGCACCTCCACATCGGGCCAGGCCGCCAACAACGACACCTCCAGCCCCTCGATGTGAACATCCGTGGCCAAGTGCGGCTGAATTTCTGCCAGAATGCGCGCCTCCAGCCCTTGTGCTTGCCATGCAACCCATCCGGTGAACGCCGCCAACACGACCGCCACACCGCCCAAGGCGAACACCGCGCGGCGCCTCGAGCGCCCGGATGGGCCCTTCGGGTCGACATTGGATGAAGTCAGTGATGCTGACATGGAACGACAAAGATGCCGGGCGGAAACCACCGTTCACCGGCCCCAGTTGAACCAACGCCAACCATGGGGGTTGGATTATGGACGTCCCGTCAGAAATTCAAGCCCACAACCTTCACCATGGACAAGCGGACCTTCATCAAAATCGGCGGATTGGCAGGCGCTGGCCTCGTCGCGACCCCCCTCGTTTCTACCCTCATCGGTTGTGGCACCGCACCCGCCCCGACCTCGGAAGGGCCATCCGCGGGGTTCACCCTGCCCGAATTGGGCTTTTCGCATGAAGCGCTCGAGCCCGCAGTGGACCGCCAAACGATGAAAATCCACCACGGCCGCCACCACGCGGGGTACGTCAAAAAACTGAATGCCGCACTGGAAGGTCACCCCCTCCAAGGCCGCCCCCTCGAAGACCTCCTCGCCAGCATCCGGGTGGAAGACACCGCCCTGCGCAACAATGGCGGTGGCCATTTCAACCACGCCATGTTCTGGACCATCCTGCAGCCGCCAACCCGCGATGAGGACCGCGCCCCCGCTGGCCTGCTGGCGAAGCGCATCCAGTCGTCGTTTGGCAGCACCGAGCAATGCATGGAGGCACTCGCCGGGGCCGCCGCTTCCCGGTTTGGATCCGGCTGGGCCTGGTTGGTCCAGGACGCCCGAGATCCCAACCGTTTGTTTGTGACCTCCACACCCAATCAGGACAACCCGCTGATGACGGGCATCGTGCCGGCTGAATCACAAGGGCGGCCGCTCGTGGGCATCGACGTTTGGGAACACGCCTACTACCTCAACTACCAAAACCGCCGCGGCGCTTACGTGAGTGCACTGATGGACCGCATCCACTGGGGCGCAGTCGCTGGACTCATGGCTTGACCGTCCCGCCCTTGGCCAGGGGCGTGGCCGGCTGCTCCTCATAGAGCCTCTCCTTGAGCAAGACCTTGAATTCCTTTGCCGAAGGTTGAAGCAAGGTGAATTTGTAGCCCGGGGTGCCCAATGACTTTTGGCGTTCAGGAGCCACTTCCAACGACGTGGCCATGCGGCGCAAAAAGGCGTCGCTGTCTTCAAACCCGCCCACAACCATGTCGTCGCCTTCTTGGCGCAAAACCAGCACCTCCCAGTTTCCCGTTTCCGGAACCGGCTGACTGAACACCACGTGACCAGCCATGCGGCGCAACAGGAAGTCTTCCCCATTGACCATCGCCTCCTCTCCATTCCAAATGGTGTCTTTGCCGATCCGCATGTCCACCCGGCCCTCCTTGTCAAGATAAGTGCCCCGAATGTCCTTGGGGATGTTCGGCAGGTTCCACCGGGAAGGCGGCATGGGTTCGGCGAACTGGACTTTGGGATTGCACGAACTGGCCAAGACGGCCACGGAGAAGAGGAGACAGATTCGATTGAACATGGGTCAGCTGAGGATCAACGCGGCCGCTCCGGCCAACGCGCAGTAAACGGCAAAGCCCGTAAAGCCATTGCGCTTGACGAGCGAAATCATGAATCGGCAAGCCCACCATCCGCTGATGAAGGCGGCCAATGCCGCAATGCACAAGGACGATGTGGACACAGCCGATCCCACCGACGCCGCGCCCTCCAGCAAGTCTTTGACCTCCAAGGCCGTTGCGCCCAGGATTGGCGGCAGGACCATCAAAAAGCTGAATCGGGCCGCCTCCTCCCGGTTGACGCCGAGCAACAAAGCCGCAGAAATCGTGGCGCCGCTTCTGCTGATGCCGGGCAGGACCGCCACTGCTTGGGCCAGCCCGATGATGAGCGCCTGTGCCCACCCCACTTGGCCGCCCTCACGCCCGCGGCGCTGGGCCCACCACAACAGGGCCGCCGTGACCAGCAATGCCACGCCGACCGGCTCCAACTGGCCGTCCAGCCGGGCCTCAATCGCGTCCTTGAACATCAA
>CBFHWV010000114.1:0-4875 GCA_965659565.1 uncultured Flavobacteriales bacterium | reverse complement strand
GGTACGCCACTTCTTGTCGACGTTCCACATCTCGAAGAAGAAGAAAACAGAGGCGGCCATCATGGCCATGCAACCCACGAAGAACGTGAAGCTGGTAATCGTGGTGATGTCAGCAGGGTTGCTGAGATCCACAACGCCGACCATGTCGGCTGCGAATAGTGCGAGGTTCATTTGTATTGTATGGTTTTGAACGTGTACAACGTACACAGCAAAACCGAGCGAGAGAGGAGTTGTTCAATGAATTTGCAAAAAAGGTGAACGACAAAACCTGTTTTCGCTCAGGAGGCCCTGTCAATAAAGGTGTTGCAGGTGAGAAAAAATTTTGTGCATTGGAAGCCCCATGACGGTGTAGTAGCTCCCTTTCAGGGTATGAATGGCACATGCGCCAATCAAATCTTGGGCGCCGTACCCTCCAGCTTTGTCGAACGGATGGTGGTGTTCGATGTAATGAGAGGCGAATTCCGGGGTCAGGTGTTCGAATGACACGTCCACCACATCGTGGTCGGTGTGCAGGGCGTCTGGACGGCGTCCGTCCACGACGCAGAATGCCGTGACGACTTGGTGGGTGTTGCCCGACAGCATCATGAGCATGTCGTGCGCTTCTTCGGGGTCACCGGGTTTTTCCAAGGTCCGTCCGTCCAATTGTACCACCGTGTCGCTGGTGATCAGGAGGTCGTCGGCTTTGAGGGTGTCCATGGCGGCCTTGGCCTTGAGCTCGCTGAGAAAACGGGGGATCTCCGGGCCTCGGAGGTGGTCGGGATACACTTCTTCCACCCCGATGGGGCGCACATCAAACGGGATGCCCAGCATCGACAGCAGTTGTTTGCGCCTCGGGGAAGCGCTGGCCAGGATGATGCGGCGTCCTTCGAGGCCGGGAAGGAGGGGGAGGGCCGAAGGGGAGTCTGGGACAATGTGCATGGCGTGGTTCGTCGTTGGTGCAAAACAACACCTCAAAGCGGTCTGCGTTCAGGTGGAAGGGCGGACCGGTGCCTGTAATTTCGCCGGTTCACACGCGAAGCATGGACAGCATTCTCATTCTCGATTTCGGTTCCCAATACACCCAGCTCATCGCGCGGCGGGTTCGGGAGTTGAACACCTTTGCCGAAATCAAGCCTTGGAACGGCGACTGGCGCGCATTGCTGGACACGGCCCCGGAAGACGATCCGCAAGGCCGCCAGTGGAAAGGCGTCATCCTGTCTGGCAGCCCGCACAGTGTGCGCGACGCTCAAGCGCCGTCCCCTGAGTTGGACGGGGTGCGTGGAAAATGGCCGCTCCTCGGCGTGTGCTTCGGTGCGCAGTGGTTGGCGCAGAACGGCGGTGGCAGTGTCGAGGCGAGCGACAGCCGCGAGTATGGCCGGGCCCACCTGACCCACATCGACACGTCAGATGCTCTGTTTGCCGGCATGACAGAAGGCAAGGCGGTTTGGATGAGCCACGGAGACACCATCCAAAGCGCTGGTGATCGCACGCGGATCACCTGCAGCACCGGCGATGTCCGCTTTGCCGGGTTTGCCTTTGACGATGAGCCGACCTGGGGCATCCAATTTCACCCCGAGGTGTACCACAGCGAAGAGGGCCTGACGCTGCTCCGCAACTTTGTGCACGACATCTGTGGCTGTTCGGCCGATTGGACGCCGGCCCATTTCGTCGACACGACGGTGGCGGAGTTGCAGGAAAAGCTCGGCGAGGACCGGGTGGTGCTCGGTTTGAGTGGCGGCGTGGACTCCAGTGTGGCGGCCATGTTGCTCCACCGGGCCATTGGCGACCGGCTTCACTGCATTTTCGTGGACAACGGATTGCTCCGGAAAAACGAATTCGACGAGGTGCTCGAAGGGTATGAAGGCATGGGACTCAATGTGAAAGGGGTCCGCGCTGCCGACCGCTTCTACGCCGCTCTGTCCGGTGTTTCCGACCCGGAAGGCAAGCGCAAGGCCATCGGGGCCACCTTCATCGACGTCTTCGACCATGAAAGCGGACTCCTCGAGGGGGTCAAATGGCTCGGGCAGGGCACCATTTACCCAGACGTCATCGAGAGCGTCTCCGCCACCGGTGGCCCGAGCGCCACCATCAAAAGCCACCACAACGTGGGCGGTCTGCCCGACTACATGAAGCTCTCTGTGGTCGAGCCCCTCCGCATGCTCTTCAAGGATGAGGTGCGCCGCGTGGGCCGTGAGATGGGGCTGGACCCGCAGCTGCTCGGGCGCCATCCCTTCCCGGGCCCGGGACTTGGCATCCGCATCCTCGGTGAGGTCAATGCGGACAACGTTCGGCTCCTCCAAGACGCCGACCGCATCTGGATCGACAAGCTTCGTGAGCATGGCCACTATGACCGGGTCTGGCAGGCGGGCACCATCCTGCTGCCCGTCCAGAGTGTCGGGGTCATGGGTGACGAGCGGACCTACGAGCAGGCTGTGGCCCTCCGTGCGGTGAGCTCGACGGACGGCATGACGGCCGACTGGGTCGATTTCCCCCACGCCTTCCTGGCCGAGGTCTCCAACGCCATCATCAACAAGGTCCGCGGCATCAACCGCGTGGTCTACGACATCTCCTCCAAGCCGCCAGCCACCATCGAATGGGAGTGATGCGCGCCTGTCTCCGCGGGGCACTCTGCCTCCTGGGCCTCTGGTCGGCCCTCGCCTGGGCCCAGCCCGGGGAGCGGACGCACACCGTCGAGCGCAAGGAGACGGCATACGGCATCGCCCGGCAATACGGCGTCGATTTGAATGCCTTGTTTGAATTGAATCGGTGGGCCGAATCGGGCATCCGGAAGGGCGATGTCCTCCGCATTCCGGCCCCCGCTTCTGAGGCCCCCGCTGTGGAGGAGGGTGCTTCTGAGGTGGCCACCGAATCCACGGCCCAGCCGTCGGCGGTGTCCTCGGGAAATCCGGTCCAGAAGACGGGTGTCGCTCCAATTGGGCAGGCCGCGAATGAACGCGGTCTCGTCCATGCCGACAGTCTGCCGGCAGAGGGAGTCGGGGTGGTGCCGGACGTTCCGCGCGGTCGACCTGTCCCGCCGACATGGCCCGACGATACGTTGAATGTGGCCGTGTTTCTGCCGTTTTCTGCCGGGGAAGACAGCTTGGGTCGGCAGGCCCTGCGGCTGCGCGAGATCGCCAAGGACGCGGCAGCCGGGGTTCGCCTCGCGTTGGATTCAGGGCGGTGGCTGGGCGCCCATGTGGACGTTCGATTTTTCGACTCTGGCGTGGATACGGCCGGTGTGATGAAGTGCAGCGCGGCAGCGTTGGACACGCTGGCCTTCGACGTGGACATTGCGGTGGGGCCGTTGCGTCGACCGGCCCTGAAGGCGGTGCGGTCCTGGCCGAGAATGCAAGGCGCGGTTCACCTGGTGTTGACCGACCTCGGTGTTGCTGTGGCGGACAATGCGCCCGGCCTCTTGTTCCCCTTCACACAGCCTGGCCCGCGCATGGCCCTGCTCGCACAGCGCGTGGCCGAAGCGCATGCGGGTGAACGGGTGATGATGCTCGCCTCGGGTGACATCCGCAACCTGAACAACGAGGATGCGTTCCGGTTCGGTTGGGCGGCTGCCGATGTGGACAGCACCACAGCGTTGGTCGAGGTGGAAGTCAGCTCGAGGGGCCTCGGTGCGTTGCGGGACAGCTTGACCGACGTGCGCCGAAACGTCCTGGTGGTGCCTGGGGGCAAGGCCAGTCGGTCCTTTGCAGGGGTGCTGCAGACCGAAATCCAGCTGGGCGACACGATGGACTTCGTGCTCTATGCCGATGGGAGTTGGCGTGAATTTGAATTTCTGGATGCCGGGTTGCTCGACCGCGTGGGCATGACCATTGCCGATGGCGGCGGGCTGTCGGCCGACAGCGTGGCGGGGCAGGAGGTGTCGGATTCGCTGCGGGTCGAACGGCTCCGTCGGTTGGCCATTCTGCGGGGTGGTCCCGTGGGCCAATACGGGGTGTTGGCGCATGACCTCCTGCGCGAGGCTTTGGTGTGGACCGCCGGGCACGGAAGAGATTGGCCCCGGCGCATGGCCGCCGGCGATTGGCTGGTTCAGCCCCATGGAGAAGTGGGGATCGTGCACCGCTTCTCTTGGATCCCGCACTCCGATGCGGGCGCTGGGCTTGTCAATGGGTACGCGCGGCTCTTGCACCTCGACGGGTTGCGTTGGGTGGAGAATGGCCGTCCAGCTCCGACGTCCCTTGAAGTGGAATTCTCAGGCGATGAGTGACGCGTTTCTCCACAAGGTGCAGTCTGCCTTTCGCGCCCTGCAGAATGAGCAGGTGGCGGCCTTGACCGAATTGGACGGAGGCTTGTCGCTCGTGAGGGACACGTGGGACCGGACAGAAGGCGGCGGTGGCGACACGCGCATTCTGCAAAACGGCAGGATCATTGAAAAAGGCGGGCTCAATTTTTCAGCCGTCGAGGGGCCGGTCAGTGCGGGTTTGAAGCAGCAGCTTCAGACAGCGGCGGGTCGGTTCGCGGCCACAGGGGTGAGCAGCGTCTTGCACCCGCACAACCCGCATGTGCCCATCATCCACATGAACGTCCGGTATTTCTCGCTGGACGACGGGACTTGGTGGTTCGGCGGGGGAATCGACCTGACGCCCCACTATGTGGTGGAGGAAGAAGCCCAAGCGTTTCATGCGGATTTGAAGTCGGTCTGTGACCGTCACGCGCTCGCGGATTACCCCGCTTTCAAGGCGTGGGCCGACCGCTATTTCTACATCCCGCACCGCGGCGAGTCCCGTGGCGTGGGCGGCATCTTCTTCGACCACCTCGGGCGCGGTGGCGATGTGGACCGCGAGGCTGCATTGGCCTTCTGCGTGGATTTGGCGGGGCAATTTGCCGCCATCTATGGCCGCCGGGCCCTGCCGTTTACAGACCGCCCAGCGACGGAGGAGGAGC
>CBFHWV010000113.1:2709-4929 GCA_965659565.1 uncultured Flavobacteriales bacterium | reverse complement strand
CCAGTCGTAAAACGAGTCCATCTCTTCGAAAGATGGAGGCCCAGTCACCGGCAAGTTGCCTACCGAGGCCGGACTGATGTCCCATACTGTGGTGTCCTCTTGGTCCAAATGGCCACTCCACAAGGCGACCAAAGCAAAGCCCCATGCGTGGGCGTCGGCCGCCTCTCCTACCAAAGCGCCTTCTTGAAACAACGGAGGGGCGCCACAATCGAGATAGACCGGCCAAGTGTTGCCGTCCCGCTCGTAATCCTGACGCACGGAGTCACTCAATGCGAATGGCGCAACCTGCCCCCACTCGGCTCCCTGAAAGTCTGGCGTCTCGCTCAGGACATTGCCGCTTTGGTCCACGAAAACCGGAATTGCCAGGGGCTGCCAAGCATTGGGATCGATCAAGGCATCGTTGCCCGGTGCCGCCAATTCCAAATCGGGATTGACCGCCTCATAGACCGAATTCGCATAGTCCGCCGCTTCGTTGGCTCCATCGCCTGATCCAAAAGCGATCATCTGTTCTGCGAGATGGTTGCCCAGCTCAGCCGGGCCTTGGGCATAATCAACGCCGACATTGGACACATCGCATCCCAATGCCAGCATGAGGTCATCAAAACGGGTTTGTGACTCCTCATGACCGGGACTTGACGCAAAGCGATGCGACAGCAACCGGTACATCGCATGGCTGATGGCCGTTTCCTGTGCTGCCGTCCGGGCAGAATCCGTCATCGGGACATTCAACGCCCCAGCGTCAAACGGAATGACCGTGCCTTGCCAATCCTGCCCCAAAAACAGCGGAGCGTCAACGGTATCGTAGGCAGCAAAAGCGTCAAAAGCGAGCACGGACGAATGGAACAGGTTCCGAGCATGTACGGTCGGTCGGGCGAAATCGCCGCGAATGGCCTCCAGCAGCGCCTCGTTCCACTGCCTGGCAACGGTCTCTTCCACGGCCGCAGCCCGCGCCTCCGCCGAGGTCCCATACACCGTAGGAAGTGGCTTCTGTGCGCACACGCCTGTGGCCGATAGCAACCACGCCAAACAGCAAAGCAATCGACAACACACCTTCATCGCCATATAATTTACGGAGCACAGGACGCATACAAGCTCAAAGCCTCCATGAGGTGCACCTCGACTTTGCCTGTGTCAAAAATGAAACTCAGCCTTCTTCGCCAAGTTCATCCAGCACCTTCTGAACCTCACTTTCCGTGCTTCGGAGGCGCTCACCGCAGTATGAAATCAAGTGGGCCGCACGCTTGACTTTCTCAGCCAATGCATCGACGCCAATCTCATCCTGTTGAAGGGCGTTCAAAATCGCCTTGAGTTCGGCAAAGGCTGCCGCGTAGTCCTTGGGGTCTTCCATGTCAGGTCTCAGGGTCTTCCGGTGGACGGATTTCCTCCACACGCGCTGTGAATGTACCGGATTCCAATTGGGTCTCCACCACGTCCCCCACGGTCAATTCACCTGCGTCCTTCAGCGCTTTGCCACCGTGGCGGGTGATGGAAAAGCCCCGCTTCAATGTGGCCCCCGGCCCCAACAAGGCCAGCGTGTTTTTCATGAGGCCAATCCGCTCCTCCTGTTGTTTCAAATGGCGATGGGATTCTCGATGGATGCCCGCTTCCACCTCCGCCAACCATTCACCCGATCGCTCGGGAAGCTGCTTTGCCCCCACATGGAGGCCGGACCGGAATTGTGCCAGACGTGCATGCTGTTCGGACAGGGCCGATCGGGTTCTGCGCACCACACCATTGGCCCCCGAATACAAGTCGCCACGCTGCTGTCGGACGAACGCCAACGGCCGCTCTCCCAGCAAGGCGCGGAAACTGCGCAATGCGCCGTCCTGCTCAGAAAGCTGGGCCCGACATTCCGCTGTCACCGCACGCCCTTCTCGCCCCACTTCCCCTTCGAATTGGGCCATCCGTTCCACCAAGAAATCCGCCACAGCTGTCGGGGTCTTTTGGGCCGTGTGGGCCACCGCATCGGCCAGGGTCTGATCCGTCTCATGCCCGATGCCCGTGATCACAGGGACCTCCATGGCAGCAATGGTTCGGCACAGCGTCAAGTCATTGAAGACATCCAAATCCAGCTTGGCGCCTCCACCGCGCAGCAAGACCACCGCATCCAATGGGGTCCGCATGGCCACCCGCCCTGCCAAGTGCAGGGCCGCCACGAGGCGCTCCACCGCCAATGCGCCTTGAACGGGTGCGTCGATGCAGGCGATGTCCAGAACATAG
>CBFHWV010000113.1:0-2612 GCA_965659565.1 uncultured Flavobacteriales bacterium | reverse complement strand
AAGGTCTCCTTTCGCCGCCGCTCCATTTCACCGAGCAGGGCGTCCAGGTCAATCCGCTGAATGTTGAGGGAAAAGCCGTAGACCGCGTGAAAAGCCATGTGCGCGCTGAAGACGATTTCCCGGCCGGGCTTGAGCACCTCTTGGAACTCCTCTCCGAGGTCCTTTCGGATTTGGGCCAAGGTGCTTCCCCAGATGGTGCCGCGAACCTGGGCTTTTCGCTGCCCCCCCTCTTCCTCGACCAAGTCGATGTAGGCATGCTTGCCTGAAAAACTGCATTGGCTGATCTCGGCCCGCACCCAAAAGAGTTGGCCTCCGGTGCGCTCGTCCAACATCCTGCCGACCGCACGGGTCACCCCACTCAACGGAAAGATGGTCCGCTCAGAAGTGGAGGGATTGGCGGGGTCGCTCGGCTGCGTCATCGGACAGGCAACTTACCCATAAAAAGCAGAGAGGGGAACGCCGTTGCGAACCCCTCTCCTAGGAAGAAACCAAAACCATGCTTGCTGATGTTGTGGGGCTGTTGAGGAAGCGCTTGTGCTTCGTTTGCCCCTGTCAGACACTGTAAATCTGGGACCACACCCTTGCGCGGAAAGCGACCATCGTCACCGGCGGAGGTGACTTTCGTCATGCTACATAAAGCAGAAGGCCGCCCCGAGGTGGGACGGCCTTCCAATGTTCAGGTTCTCGTGGTCAGAATCACTCGCTGACGAGGAGCTTCTTGACGGTCACGTAGTCGTTGCTCGACATCCGGATCTGGTACATGCCGCTCGAGAGGTTCGTGGCATCGATGTCAAGGACATACTGGACATCCTCGCTCGCATTGCCGTCGAACAGCTCCGCCACGTAGCCGCCGCCCATGGTGTACAGGTCGATGCGCAGGCGCATGTTGTTGGACACCACGAATCCGAGCTGGGAGATGTCGTTGGTCGGGTTCGGCTGGAGACCGGTGATGCGGATTGGATCCTTCAAGCTGCTCGTGCCTGCAGTGATGTCCACCGGCGTGTGGCCGCTGACCGTGCTGTTGGCGCTGTTGCCGAACTCACCCGTACCCATGTCGGTGTAGCTGAATCCGTTGCTGTTGCCGCAGTCGTCCACGACCGTGTAGTCGTAGTCAATCTGCCAGCCGAGGCAGCAATCGAGGTCGAAGAAGATGTCACCGCTGGAGGCCATGCCACCCTGGCTTGCGCCATCGAGCACGTACTCACCGGTCCAGAAGAACCAAGCGCTACCACCGTAGTTCTCGTTCTTGTTGTTGGCGCCCTCACCCACCTGCATGCCGTAGTAGGCATTCAGCGGCTGGTGCTGGAGCGTGAACTCAGAACCTGCGAAGCGTCCCGTACCGCTCATGGTACCGTCGGCCATCACGTAGTAGATCCACTCGGTCCAGATTTCGAGTCCTGGGAAGATCTCAGCGCAGTCCTTCTTGTAGTTGTGCAGGCCTGGCAGGGCGAGCCACTCGTTCCAGTCGTGACCGCCCTCGTAGGTGGCCTCGAAGATGAATCCAGCGTCGCCGGCCTCGTTGACCGTCTCCAACACGATGTGCATCGTGCTGTCCTCCATGATTTCGACGATGCTGCTTCCACCGTCCACGAGGACGAAGGACTCACCACCTGCGAAGTTGAAGAGGCGGATGGCCTCCGGAGCGCGGTCGTCACACGTCTCGCCATTGGCGATGGTCTCCACCGTGCTCGGCATGCAGTAGTTGGCAATGCCACCGGTCGGCACGTAGCCCATGGTGTCGGCCTCGAGGGTCAACGCCACTTCGCTGTCGCAGTTCTCGATGTACGTCGGAGCGCAGGCCTCTGGAATCTCCGTGAAGTCGAAGATGTCATTGACGCCGTTGCCGTTGTCATCGGCACAGGTGTACTCCACCGTCTCGCCGTTCTCGATGTCACAAGTACCCGTGAACTGAGGCGCGATGGTGTCGAGCACCACGATGTACTGAGAGGCGTAAGCCGTGTCCTCATTTCCGCAGTCGTCAGCCACCGTAGAGGTCCAGAGACGAGACACCACGTAGCTGCCTTCGATGGTCGCATCGTCACCCTCACAACCGTCGCCGATCGGCGCAGTGAAGAGCTGAGCGTTGGCACCGTCACCCTGAGGGAAGACCTGGGTGAAGAGCTGTCCGCTGATGATGCCGTCCGTGGTCAACTGGGCCACGAGCACGCGGCGGTCAGCTGGAGCAACGCCATTGCTCTCCCCGTTGAGGGCGAACCAAGCACCGCCGAACTGGCCGTTGAGAACCACATCGCTGCCGTTTTCGAAGTCGGCCGTCCAATTGTTGCCAGCAATGTTGATGCTGCCTTCACCTGCACCTGCGTCCGGCTGCTGGTCGAGACCGATGGTCACGTAGCTGTCGTACTCCAGCTCTGGGAAGGAAGCATAAAGGATGGGGTTCAGGTTGTTCGGCGTCGCAGCGCCCAGTGGGTGCTGGTAGAAGCTCGTCGTGGAGCGCAACTGGGTGCTGAACTGCCCCTCACCGCTGATGGAGCTCAAGAAGTCTCCCTCGGCTGGCAAGACAGCGTACACGCGGTAGGTGCTCATGCCGGCCAATTCGCCGGAGCTGTGCTCCATCACCGTTTCAATCTCGACAGACACCTCACCGAACAGGG
>CBFHWV010000112.1:2500-4969 GCA_965659565.1 uncultured Flavobacteriales bacterium | reverse complement strand
GTTGTCAATCAGACGACAGAGACTTTGGTGGCGCTCAGTCCTTTGGGAGTTTCCTCCACTTCGTAGCTGACCACGTCGTTTTCGGCGATGTCACCGTTGCAAGATTTGATGTGGACGAAGATGTCCTTGCCTCCCTCGTCGGGAGTGATGAAGCCGAAGCCTTTGTCGTCGTTGAAAAACTTGACCGTTCCTTGGGGCATGTGTACTGATATAAGGGTGCGAAGGTAGGTGTCGAAGGCATGCATCCAACATGGGGGGGGCAAATGAGGTTCATGCCCCGGTTCAGGTTGGCAATGAACCCATTAGGGGTTTCTGTGTTACCCCCGCATGACCCACGCCATTCCCGCTCAAGACGCTTTGCTCGACCCGAAGGATGCCATCACCGAGCCTCTGCACTACACGAAATACCTCGTCGACGGCAAGCTCCACGAGTGGCGCGGCGACATGGCCGATGTCTACAGCCCCATTCGCACCATGGTGGACGGCGCCGAGCAGCCCATCTACTTGGGGTCGGCTCCGGATTTGAAGAGGGACCAAGGATTGGAGGCGCTGGCCGCCGCTCGGAAGGCCTACGATTTTGGGCGGGGCGATTGGCCGACCATGCCCGCCGCGGACCGCATTGCCGCGATGGAGAAGTTCATCGACCGCATGGTCGAGCAGCGGGAGCTGGTGGTCAAGCTCCTGATGTGGGAGATCTGCAAGCGGAAGAAGGATGCCGTGAAGGAATTCACCCGTACGGTGGAATACCTGCGCGACACCATTGTCGAATACAAAGAGCTGCACCGCGAGGGCGGTTCCATCCAAAACGTGGAGGGCACCTTGGCCCAGATTCGCCGCGGCCCGCTCGGTGTGGTGCTCTGCCTCGGCCCGTACAACTACCCGCTCAACGAGACTTTCTGCGTGCTGCTGCCCGCCATCCTGATGGGCAACACCGCCGTCTTCAAGCCCGCCAAGTACGGTGTGCTGTTGATCACTCCGCTGCTGGAGGCCTTCCGCGATTGCTTCCCGCCAGGGGTGGTCAACATCGTCTTTGGACGGGGCCGCGAGTTGGCTGCGCCCATCATGCAGACCGGCCAGGTGGACGTGCTCGCTTTGATTGGCAACAGCAAGTCCAGCAACGCCTTGATTTCGCAGCACCCCAAGCCCAACCGCGTGCGGCAGGTGCTCGGTCTGGAGGCCAAGAATCCCGCCATCATCCTGCCGGATGCGGACATCGACCTCGCCGTGCGCGAATGCGTCAAGGGCGCTTGGAGCTACAACGGACAGCGCTGCACGGCCCTCAAGGTCATCTACGTGCACCGCGACGTCCGCGCAGCCTTCCTTGAGAAGTTTGCCGCCGCCACCGATGCGTTGAGCGTCGGTTTGCCGTTCCGCGACGCCATGATCACGCCGCTGCCCGAACGCGGCAAGGTCGAGGCCATGCAGGCCTACGTGACCGAGGCTGTCGAGAAGGGCGCCGAGGTGGTCAATGACAAGGGCGGCGAGACCGCCGGGGCCATTTTCTTCCCGGCCATCCTGTTTCCGACCAGCCGCGACACGGCCATTTTCCGCGAAGAGCAGTTTGGTCCGGTTTGTCCGGTGATTGAGTTCGAAGACCTCGAGGAGGTCATGGCCGACATCGCCGAGAGCGATTATGGCCAGCAGGCCAGCGTCTTCTCCCAGGATCCGGCCGCCATGGGCCCGGTCATCGACCAGCTCGTCAACCAGGTGTGCCGGGTCAACCTCAACGCCAGCTGCCAGCGCGGCCCCGATGCCCTGCCGTTCACCGGCCGAAAGGACAGCGCGGTGGCCACGTTGAGCGTGCGGGCCGCACTGCGGTCGTTCAGCATCCGGACGCTGGTCGCCTGTGGCGAGGGGAGCAAGAACACCCTCGAGGGCGTCGTCTCCGGCCGCCACTCGACCTTCTCCAGCATGGACTACCTGCTCTGAGCAGGGTCACTTCAAAAGCTCGGCCACATTGGTTCGCATGGTGTCTGCCAGCGGGTCGGTGGGCAAGTCATTGGCGTCCAGTCCAAACGGCTCCTCGATCTCTTCGGCGAGCAATTCCAACGACCCGAAGACGTACAGTACAAAGACGCTCAGGGGCACTGACCAATACCCGAATTGGTCGACCAGTCCGAGCGGCAGGGTGAGCGTGTAGGCGAAGATGAACTTCTTGATGAAGAGGTTGTAGCCGAACGGAATGGGCGTCTTCAAAATGCGCTCGCATGCGCCGGTGATGTCGGTGAAGCGGGCAAGCTCTTTGTTGAGGTTGATCAGCATCTCGCCGGTGATGGCGCCGCTTCGGTTCCAGCCGGCGATGCGGCGGTACAGTTCGGCCGCGATGGCGTTGGGAATGTGCTGCGGATCGGTCGCGGTGAGGTCCCCGGGCTGGAGGCCGTGCGGCGCGTCGGCGGCCAGGTTCCGCAGCGTCTCGGCCGGGTCTTGGCGGCGCAGGTGGTGCCGCAGGGCGGACGGGTAGGCGGCAAT
>CBFHWV010000111.1:0-5073 GCA_965659565.1 uncultured Flavobacteriales bacterium | reverse complement strand
TTCGGTGTCGCCGGCATCGCGGATGAGGATGCGGTCGCACCCGAACAGCGCCGCCGGCAGCGCATCGACCGGTTGCGCGCCCACAAACACCCGCTGCTGGCCCGATTGGAACTCGAAGCGTCCCAGCAGATCCGACAGGATGTCGTCCTTGGTGGCGGCGTGCTGGCCGGTCACCACCTCATCGAAGAGCGCATTGACGTCCCATCCCATGCGTTGCATCAGCAATCCAAACGTGGTGTCATCCAAATCGGAACACAAGCCCACGGGGTGTCCGGAACTCCTCAGCCCGGTGATCACATCGGCTGTGCGGGGGGAGGGAAACAGGCTCGAGCTGAATTGCACAAATCGCCCCACCACTTTTTCGACCATCCGACACAATTGCGCCATGCGGGCTTCGTCCGCTTCGGGGAGGCCCAATTCATCGCAGTACACCGTTCGGACCGCCTCGGGATACGGCTGACCGACAGCGCGGGCCGCCACGTCTTCTTCGAGGTGGAAATCCAAGGTCCGAAATGCGGCCGACACCCCTTCGTGAAGCGCCCCCTGCATGTTGGGGACGAGGGCATTCAAATCAAATAGAATCACAGATGGCGCGCTCACGAAAGTCGGAGGTTGGATTGTATCAAAACTGGACGCCATGCTGTAAGCCGGCGTGGTCTCACCTTTAAGATTATATCAACTGAATCCGCCTTTTCTGTTGCCGAAACCGGCGGTCAGAACGCCTCGCCGATGAAGAAGTAGACGCCGCTGCCTTCGCGGGTGTAGGCGACATCGAGGCGCGTGTAGATGTCCTTGTCCGGAAACAGGAGGAAGCGCAGGCCGGCACCGCCGGTGGGCAGGAATTGCTGCCACGAAAACGGGTGGTCGTCGCCATAGACCTGGCCGGCGGCGAGGAAGGCGCTGGCGCCGACGCGCTTCGAAAAGGAGAACGGCAGGATGCGGTACTCGACCTGGGCGGCGAGGAGGTTCCGGTCGCGGTAACGGCCGAGGTAGTATCCGCGCATCAGGCTCTCCCCGCCCATCAGGGACAACATGTTGAACGGGGCCTCGCCCGAGGTGAACTGGCCGTAGACCTGCGCGGCGAGGACGGTGTTTTCGCGGAGGGGCCGGTAAATGCGGTTGTCGGTGATGTAGGAGGTGAAATCGAATGCGCCGCCGCCCGCACCGTAGCGGAGGAAGGCCCACTCGCTGTAGAAGCCCTCGCGGGGGTTCATCGCGTTGTGGATGTTGTCGTACAACACGCCGAGCCCCACGCCGAGGTTGCGCGAGCCAGCGGCGCCCACAGCCGGTGGGGTGAAGCCGGGCACAGCGTCGACGTAATCGATGCGGTTCAACGCCTGGTAGTCGAGTTCCAGCCCCACGTAGAGCGAAGGCCACGTTTGCCGCAGCAGCCGCTCCCGGAGCAGGATGTACTCGCCGTCGATCACGCTCTGCACCTCCGACGGGGCGTCGCGGCCGATGCCGTAGTAATACAGCGGGAAGCTCTGGTAGCGCGCCCGGCCGTAGATGAACCATTCGTTCTCGTCGGTGTAGACCGTGTGGTCGAGCCACAGGCCGTATTGGTTCTCTAGGGTGTAGAAGGTGAACGCCTTGAGCTCGCTCAGGCGGTTGCTCAGGTCGCGGTTGGCGGAATACACCAGCAGGCTCGAGATCCCGATTTCCCAGCTCGTTTCCGGGGCGTAGGCGAGCACGGGATAATGGATCCACTTCGGGGCCGCAGGGTCGCCTCCTTCTCCGAGGACGTTCTCGAAATACCGGCGCAGCAGGCCGGGCCGGTCATCCACTTGGGCCGAGGCCGGAAGCACCGTCAGGAGAAGGAGAAACGCGGTCGCGGCGCGCCAGGGGAATCGCATTCAACCAAAATAGCCCCTTCCCCTTCACCCCTCCCCGGACACAAACCCGAGTTTCTGTAGGAATTGCCCCCACCTATCTTGCGGCAACCCCGGCCCCATGCGTTTTCTCCTGTTGCTCTTCCCCATCCTGGCCTCCCTGTCGCTGGTCGCACAGGTGCCATGCCTCGACCCGCTGGCATGCAACTTCAACACCATGGAAACGTGCGTTTACGTGGATGCAGAAGGACAACCCTGTGTGGTCCAGGGCTGCACCAATGCGCTGGCTTGCAATTATGACCCGGAGGCCGATGTGGACGATGCCTCTTGCGAATTCAACAGCTGCCTGGGCTGCGTGGACGAGGCCGCTTGCAACTTCGACCCGACTGCCCTTTACAGCGATGGGAGTTGCGAGTTCACTGTGGATTGCAATGGGGTGTGCGGCGGAAATTGGGTGCAGGACACGTGCGGCTTGTGTTACGATCCGGACATTGGAACGGAAGGGTTGGACTCTTTGGTCGTGCTCCAATGGACCGAGGCTCCAGAATCGGTGGTGGTCCCCATGGGTGTGACCCTGGCCAAGTTCGTGGTGTCTGGCGCCCAGGGCGGCAATGGAGGCGGGCGCGGCGCCATCCTCGAGACGGACACCGTGACGGTGTTGCCGGGGAGTGAGTTGTCCTGCTTTGTGGGCGGCCAAGGCCCTGTGATCCAAACCACAGGTGCCGGAGGTGGCGGCTCTGCTGTGCGCTGGGTCAATGCCGCTGGCGACACTTTGTATGTCATCGCCGGCGGTGGGGGCGGACGGGATTCCCAAGGCAGCTTTTATTCCGGCATGCACGCCTCGCTGACCGAAAACGGCAACCCTGGAGAACAAGGCTGGGGCGGCGGACAGGGCGGTGCCGATGGCAGCAACACCATCTACTCCGGCTGGATTTCCGGCGGCGGCGGCGGTGGCTTCAACTCGGCGAGTCAAGGCGATTACTACGGCACCAATGCCCAAGGCACGTCCGGAAGTTTCGGCTTCGGCGGCGGCGGCGGCGGAACGGGCAATGGAAACGGAAACAGCGGTGGCGGTGGCGGTGGCTACTCCGGTGGCGGAGGAGGCGGAACCAACCTCGATGGTGGCGGTGGCGGCTCCCACTCCGATGTTCCACTTCTCTTTTCCGAGTCCGACCACACCGGTCATGGGACCATTGCCATCACCTTCTTTTTTGAGCCCCTTCCCGACTGCATCCTCGGCTGCACCCTTCCATTGGCATGCAACTTCAACCCCGCGGCCACAGGCGACGACGGCAGTTGCGACCCCTGTTTCTGCGGACCCGGCACCTATTGGGACGCCGCCCTTGGCCAATGCCGCGTGGCCAATGCTGCCGATCTGAATTTCGACGGATGCACCACGGTGGCAGACCTCGTGGTCCTGCTCGGGGTCTTTGGCCAGTGCACCGAATGAGCCCTTCTTCGCCGCGCTACATTGCAGACATGCGCCTTGTTCTGTTGCTGGGCCTCGCCCTTCCCCTCTGTTCGGCTGCCCAGGGTGTGCCCGCAGATTCCACGGACGCCGTGAGCATCGCCATTGTGGAGGAAGTGCCGCGTTGGCCGGGCTGTGAAGACCTCACAGGGACTGCGGCGCAGGCCTGTACCGACGCCGGTGTCATGGACCACGTGGTCAAGGAAACGAAGTACCCCGGCAAGGCCCGCCGCAAAGGCATTCAGGGTCAGGTCATCGTGCGGTTCGTGGTCGAACGGGACGGGACGGTGGGCGACATCCACGTCCTGCGAAGCGTTCATCCCCTGCTCGACGCAGAGGCGGTTCGGGTCGTGGGGACATTCCCGGCATTTTCGCCCGGCTTGCAACGGGGCAAGCCCGTGCGCGTCACCTACAGCTTGCCGCTCAACTTCTCGTTGAAGTGATCACCAGCGCTTCTTGTAGCCGCCCGTCTTGGGGCCGCCCGGGCCTTTCTTGAAGCCGCCGGGCTTCCCCTTTTTGTAGCCGCCTTTCTTGGCGCCGCCACCCAAGCTCTTCCGGTAGCCACCACTGCCCTCGCGCGGGGTCCAGTCGCCGTCGCCCGACCGCGTGGCAAACCCGTCGTCGTCCCAAGTGGGCTTCTTCGTGTAGCCGCCGGGCTTGCCCTTCTGGTAGCCGCCTTTCTTGTAGCCGTCCTTGCCGTAGCCGTCTTTCTTGTAGCCGCCTTTTTTGAACGGCTTCTTGAACCCGCCGGCAGACGTGCCGCCCTTGAAACCTTGGCCGTCTTTCTTGAACCCCTTCTTGCCTTTCGGGCCGCGGTCGTTGAGGTCGGCGCGGTGACCGAGGTTGAGGCGGGCGAGCTCGCGGGCCACCAGGCGCGCCACCATGTCCTCCTTGCTCAGGGGGCCGAGCAAGAGGTCGATCTGCTCCAACAGGTCTTGGGGCGGAGCCGCGGCCGTCTCCTCGGCCATCAGGCCCATGGCCCAGCTGCGCAGGCGGGTCTCCACGACGGCGTCGGCCAACGGGACCTCAGCGCGGGCAAATTCCACGCCCAACCCCTTCTCGAGGTTGTGGATCTTGTACTTCTCCTTGAACCCGATGAGCGCCAACGAAATGCCCTTCTTTCCGGCCCGCGCCGTGCGGCCCGAACGGTGGGTGTAGTAAGCCTGGTCGTTGGGCAGGGCGAAGTGGAAGACGTGCGTCAAATCGTTGACGTCGATGCCCCGCGCGGCCACGTCGGTGGCGATCAACACCTGCAGGTCGCGCTGCTTGAAGCGCATCATCACCCGGTCCCGGGCGGCCTGGCTCAGGTCGCCGTGGATGGCGTCGGCCCGGTAGCCCCCTTTGACCAGCCCCTCTGCGAGCCTTTGGGTGTCCATTTTGGTCCGGCAAAACACGACGCCGTAGAGCTCGGGATCGAGGTCGAGAAAACGGGTCAGCGCCTCCGCCTTGTCCTTGGGGTGGACCACGGCGTACTGGTGCTCAATGTTGGTGTTGACGGTCGTTTTCGGGTCGATGCGGACCTCGAACGGGTCGGTCATGTAGTCCTTGACCATGCGCCGAATCTCCTTGGGCATGGTGGCCGAAAAGAGCCAGGTCTGCTTGTCCTCCGGCGTGAAGCCGAGGATGGTGTCGAGCTCGTCCTTGAAGCCCATGTTGAGCATCTCATCGGCCTCATCGAGCACGACGTAGCGGACCTCGGCGAGGTTGACCGCCTTGCGGTTCACGAGGTCGATCAAGCGGCCCGGCGTGGCGATGACCACGTGGCGCGTTTTCTTG
>CBFHWV010000110.1:0-5171 GCA_965659565.1 uncultured Flavobacteriales bacterium | reverse complement strand
CCAGCGCCTGTTGCAGCCACGACAGCGCACGGTGGGCATTGGCCATCGTCTCCTGGGTGGTGAACGTTTTCGAAACGATGACGACCAGGGTTCGCTTGGGATCCAGCCCCAGCAAGGCCTGATCGAGATGAAAGGGGTCCACGTTGCTGACAAAGCGCACAGCCAGCGGCGCCCCTTGCTTCAGGCGGAGCGGTGCCAGCGCTTCATGGACCATCACTGGGCCGAGATCAGAGCCACCGATGCCAATGTTGATGACGTGTGTGAACCGCTCTCCTTCTGCCGTGGTGTAGCGCCCTTCCCTTACATCCTCCGCAAAACCAAGGAAGGCCTCCCGCGTGGCCAGGACATCCGGCATGACCGGTTGGCCCGCCACCTCAAATGCGTCTTCGGCCTCTCCGCGAAGCGCCATGTGCAACACGGCACGCCCCTCGGTATCATTGATCGGCGCCCCACCGAACTGGCGGTCGCGTTGGGTGCTCCAATCGGCGTCCTCCGCCACCGCCTTCAATGCGGCCCAAGCGTCTTGGTCCACGAGCTGCTTGGTGAAATCAAACCGCCAGGAGAGTCCTTCGGGACGCAGAACCCAGCGGTCCACCCGTCCTTCATCGGCCTGCAAGGCTTTCAGCCCTTTGGCCTTGAGCCGCGCCGCTTGCGCCTCCAATCCATGCCGTTCCAGCGCAGCCCCGAAGTCAAACGGGGTCAGAGCATCCTTTTTCATTGCAGCCAACTCAGTCGCGGTTGCGCCCCATGCAGTTCAGGTCTTCGAAGGCCTTTGTCAGGCGCTCCACGAAGAACTGCTCACCTTGGCGAAGCCAAACGCGGGGGTCATACTTCTTCTTGTTGGGCTGGTCAGCCCCTTCCGGGTTGCCAATCTGGCTCTGCAGATAAGCGCTGTGCTCCGTGACGTAATCCCGGACTCCGCTGAGGAACGCCCACTGCATGTCCGTGTCGATGTTCATCTTGACAGCACCGTACGAGATGGCCTCTCGGATTTCCTCCACGCTGCTGCCTGAACCACCATGGAACACGAAGTCCACCGGACGCGGTCCCGTGCCATGCTTGGCCGCGATGTGCTCTTGGCTGTTTTTCAAAATGACGGGCGTGAGTTCCACATTTCCCGGCTTGTAAACCCCGTGAACATTGCCGAATGCTGCCGCCACCGTGAATTGGTCGCTGACCGCACCGAGCTTCTCATAGGCGTACGCCACCTCTTCCGGCTGGGTGTAGAGGTGCTTGGCGTCGATGTCGGTGTTGTCCACCCCATCTTCTTCCCCGCCCGTGACGCCCAACTCGATTTCGAGGTACATGCCCAGTGGGGCCATGCGCTTCAGGTATTGGACACAGGTCTCGATGTTCTCCTCGATCGGCTCCTCACTCAGGTCAATCATGTGGGAGGAAAACAAGGGCTGACCCGTGGCCTTGTGAAAGGCTTCGCCCTCGTCCAGTAGGCCATCAATCCATGGAAGCAGTTTGCGCGCACAGTGGTCGGTGTGCAACACCACCGGCACACCGTAGGCTTGCGCGAGGGTGTGCACATGGTGGGCGGCGGAGACACTGCCCAGCACCTGTGCCTTCTGGTCATCCAACTTCAACGACTTCCCGGCATAAAAGGCTGCGCCGCCGTTGGACAATTGCACGATGACGGGTGAATCGACGGCTGCTGCCGTCTCCAAGGTGGCATTCAGGGAGTTGGTGCCGATGATGTTGACAGCGGGCAGCGCGTAGCCGCGGGCTTGGGCATCGGCAAAAAGATCGGACACTTCCTGACCATGCAGGACGCCGGAGCGAAAACGGGACATATGTTGACGTTGGATTTACGGCGCGAAAGGTAGCCTCCGGAATGCGGAAGCCCCGCCACCGACCCGCCCGTTTTTCGGGGTTTTTCGGACAAACGGATCAATTCCGTCCTTCCATCCCCAACCCAAGGGCGCGGATGAACTCCTGCTCGGAAAAAGTCAGCCATTTCGCGGCTTCTCCAGCAGGCTCCGCCCACTGGCTCTCGGGGTACAACCGAATCAGTTCCGTGTAGGCTTTCAGGGCGGCCACAGTGTCCTTCAAAGCTGTCTCCCGGGCCAGTCCAATTCGAAACATGGCCTCAGCTGCCATGTCCTCTGGCGCACCGCCCCCAACGACATCCACCCATTGTTGAATGGCCGACTCCGCATCGCCTTTTCCGAGCAGCAAATCCGCACGCCGCATGCCGAAACCATGCGACAGGCTGTCACCGTGGTGCTGGTTGATGTAGGCCGCATAATCCCGAAGGAGCTCCTGAATCAAAGCGGTGGTCTCGTCGGAGACGTCCATCTGTTCCGCTGCAAGCCGTGGCGCCAACTTCGCTTCAGAGCGCGCAATCCGGTCCTCGAGCTCATAACCCGCGCCTTGCCCGCAGGCTGCGAGCAAGATCACAACGCTCAGGAATCCTGCTCCCTGAAACCTCCTCCCCCTCATCGGCGGGACTTCTTCGGAAACCGCATCGGGTAATCGGCAGGAACCTTGCCGTTGGAAATGTCCTTGAGCTTGCCCTGCAGCAATGCTTTTTTGAGGACGGGGGCATAATCGGGAATCATGACCCCATCCAAATGGTCGTTCTCGTGTTGCACGATTCGGGCGGCAATGCCGGACAGGGCCTCCTCGCGAAGCACCCATTGCTCGTCGTAGTACTCCACTTTGACCGAAACGGGACGCTCGACCGGCTCGCGCACCCCGGGAATGGAGAGACACCCCTCCTCCATGGACGTTTGCTCCTCCGACTCGTCGAACAGCACGGGATTGATCATGACACGCTTGAAATCCCGACAACCGGGGTCCCCTTCTTCGCCGTCTCCGAATGGCGAACCATCCACCACGAACAGCCGCAAGGACTGCCCGATCTGCGGAGCAGCCAGCCCAACACCCTCGGCGCGGTACATGGTCTCCCACATGTCGGAGATGAGTTGTTCAAGCCCCGACATGCCTTCCGAAACATCTTCAGCTTCCTTTCGAAGGACGGGGTCCCCATAAGCCACTACTGGTAATACCATGGGCGCAAAGTTGCAGACTTCCACCCATTCCGCGGCCTACCTTTGCCCCATGAGTGAGCAGAAAAGGAGCCTGGACCGCATCGAGGATGCCATCGAGGACATCCGGCAGGGAAAATTGGTCATTGTCGTCGACGACGAGGACCGGGAAAATGAAGGCGACTTCGTGGCTGCTGCCCGTCATGCCACCCCTGAGCTCATCAACTTCATGGCGGTCGAGGGCCGAGGGCTGATTTGCGCCCCTCTGATCGAGGACCGCTGCGATGAACTCGACCTCGAATTGATGGTCAACCGCAACAACGCCGCGTTCGAAACGCCATTCACGGTGAGCGTGGACTTGGTCGGTCACGGCTGCACCACCGGCATTTCGGCATCGGACCGCGCCAAAACCGTGCAGGCTTTGATTGACCCGAACACACGGCCAGAAGAACTGGGTCGCCCGGGCCACATCTTCCCGCTTCGTGCGCGCAAAGGCGGAGTGCTTCGGCGCGCCGGACATACAGAAGCCGCCATCGACCTCGCCCGACTGGCTGGCCTGGAACCCGCAGGGGTCATCGTGGAAATCATGAACCCTGACGGCACGATGGCCCGGCTGCCCGAGCTGCTCGATATGGCTGACCGAATGGGATTGCGGATTGTGTCCATTGAGGACCTGATCGCCTATCGGCTCGAAAACGACACCCTGATCGAGCGGACGGGAACACGCACCATCAACACGGCCCACGGTGAGTTTACCATGATCACATACCGGCAAACGACCAGTGAGGAGGAGCATTTCGCGCTCATTCGAGGAGAATGGGAGGACGGCGAAGACATCCCTGTCCGCGTGCATGCAAGCCAACCCCGGTTTGACCTGCTGGACAGCAGCACTTTCGGGAAAGGAGAAACCCTCCGATTGGCCATGGACCGCTTGGGAAGCGTGGACAAAGGCGCCCTCATTTACCTGGAGAACGGCACCACCCCTTGGAGCGCGGTCCTTGATCTGTCCAGTGATGCCAAATCTGCGGACCCCTCCCTCCTCGGAATTAGCGAAGCTGAACTCAAGCGCCGCCACGGCCGAACCTATGGACTCGGCGCCCAAATTTTGAGGGACCTCGGCATTCGCCGCTTGAAACTGGTCAGCGACACTGCCAAGGTGACGAAGGGCATGTCGCTGTACGGCATCGAAATCACAGAAGTCGTCCCACTGCGCCGCTGAAAACGGCTTCCCTCCATGAAAAAACCCGGCTCATGGCCGGGTTTTTTCATCTCTGGGCGATAGCACCTTATTTCTTGTGCTTGGCGTAGCGGGTACGGAACTTGTCGATCCGTCCTGCGGTGTCCACCAGCGTGTTCTTGCCCGTGTAGAAGGGATGGCTTGCTGAACTCACCTCCACTTTGATGACAGGGTACTCATTTCCGTCTTCCCACTGCTCGTTTTCCTTGCTCTCGGCGCAGCTCTTGCCGAGGAAGCGCCAATCCGCCGTCAGGTCCTTGAAAATGACCGTGCGGTAGTTCTCGGGGTGGATGCCTTCTTTCATGGGATGAGAATTGAGTCCGCAAAAATAGCCGATTCCATCCTAGCATCCAACCCCCCATCATGGGAGACATGTTTTCTATCCGAATGTCCGGACATCAACAACCCAAGTTGGATAACATTGGCCCCAACATCTGCGCCGCGCCTCAGGTGCAGCGCTAAATTTGGCTCGGTTTTAAGTGAGAAGGTCAGCTACGGCTGACTGAGCATCAAGTGATAATTTGGTTAAGTAGTCCCGTGGTGAAACGTCACCGCGGGACTTTTCTTTTCACCCATTCACAACCGCCTGTCAGCAGAGAATGACAGGTCCCACCCACAAACGCCCCCGCCCTGCAGAATTTGCACCGTGCGTCGATTGTGGCCTTTGATTCCGTTCTGCTCCTTGTTCATCCTGTCCGCCATGCCAGGCGGCGTGGTCATTGAAGGCAAACTCAACGGAACCCCGACGGTCGGCCGCGCCACCCCATTGGACATTCGCATACAGAAGGGAGGACTGGACTACTTTGGACGCCTTCTCATTGAAGTTCCCGAAGATTGCCGCCTGGCAGCAGGTGAATTGTTTGGCGGGCAGTTTCGGTGGGATGAGCGGCAACACATCGCCATCATCAGCTGGCTCAAGGTGCCGGAACCTGCCCAAT
>CBFHWV010000109.1:0-5210 GCA_965659565.1 uncultured Flavobacteriales bacterium | reverse complement strand
CGGTTGCACCAACTCGGCGGCCGACAACTATGACCCGACGGCCAACCAGAATGACGGGAGCTGCATCCTGTCCGGTTGCACCTATGCCGACGCGGACAACTACGACCCGCAAGCCAATACCGACGACGGCTCCTGCATATACTATGGCTGCACGGATGCCGCTGCCGACAACTATGACGCCACGGCCAACACCGATGACGGGGGGTGCATGTACCTCGGCTGTCTCGACCCTGAGGCCGACAACTTCGACCCCCAGGCCAACATGAACGATGGCACCTGCATCTACTATGGCTGCACGGTGCCCGTGGCCAGCAACTTCGACCCGGAGGCCAACACGGACGATGGCACGTGCATTTTCCCGGGTTGCACCGACGCCGCGGCGACCAACTACGATCCGACCGCCAACGCCGATGACGGGTCTTGCATTTTGGAAGGCTGTCTCGACGCGGGTGCCTCGAATTACGACGCCTCCGCCAACACCGATGACGGCTCTTGCCTGTACCCCGGTTGTACGGATGCCGGAGCGTCCAACTACGACGCGACTGCCAACGACGACGATGGGTCCTGCTTGTTCCCCGGCTGTCTCGACAGCGGTGCGGTGAACTACGACGACGGGGCCAATGTGGACGATGGCTCTTGCCAGTATGCAGGCTGTACCGATGCTGCGGCTTCCAACTATGATGCCGACGCGGACGTGAACGACGGGTCTTGCACCTACCCTGGCTGCACGGATTCCGAGGCGGACAACTTCGATCCAGAAGCCAACCTGTCGGATGGCAGCTGCGTGTATTCGGGTTGTACCGACGCGGCTGCGGTCAACTTCGACGTATTGGCGTCGACCGATGACGGGTCCTGCCAATATGGGGGCTGCACGGATGGCGATGCCTGCAACTTTGATGCTGGCGCCGATGTGGACGACGCTTCCTGCACCTATCCGTCTGCGGACAACGTCGATTGCGACGGCGTGTGCTTCAACGACGCCGATGGCGACGGCATTTGCGACGAGGACGAGTTCAGCGGTTGCTTGGATCCGACGGCTTGCAACTACGACGCGTCCATGACGGAAGATGACGGCAGCTGTGAGTACTGCTCCTGTGCCGAAGAAGGGGGGGCTGGATTGGACAGCTTTGATTACGAGACCAATGAGGCCGGCTATGGCCTTCGCCTCGAGCGCGTGGCCAACCACACCTCTGGCGACCTCGCGGGCACCACGACGTGGCGCGTCCTCGCGACCGTTCCGCACGTCGACGACATGCTCTCCAGTGTATACGGCAATGAGGAGCTGCCGTTGGAGGTGGCCACGACCACCACATTCTACCAGAACCTGCTCGGTGGCACGTTTGCCAGCGGTGTGAATCCCTTGCTTTTCGGCGCATTCCCAGATCTCGCTTTCGACTCCTGGTTGACCATCGGCATTGAGGGCACCCCGAATGCGGTGACTGGGGAGGGGGCCATTCAGAGTGCCCAGAGCCCGAACCAGAACTGGATCATCGGATTTGACAATGGGGGCGACATCGTGATGGACGACCCCGTGGGGGGCGCTTGGTTTGTGACCAACGTCTACGTGAATGGCATCGCTGGTGACGACCTGACCGTGTTGCTCGGCCAATTCACCACCTCGGGCGTGCTCAGCGGTGCGCTGAACTACCAGGTCTTCATCCATGGCGATGGCGACAACGACGTGCGGGCCACGGCGAGCTTCTCCACGGCCGACTTGGCGGGAACGCCTGGCCCGGCATGCGGGTGTACCGATGCTGAAGCCGACAACTACGATGCCACTGCCGCCTACGACGATGGCAGCTGTTCCATCGCAGGATGCACGGATTTTGCCGCAGACAACTTCAATGCGGATGCCACTGAGGACGATGGCTCTTGCCAATTCCTCGGGTGTACCGATGCCTCGGCTTTCAACTACGACCCAACGGCCAACACGGACGACGATTCCTGCATTTTCCCGGGTTGCACGAACCCTGCTGCGTCCAACTACGACGAGGGCGCCAACTTCAATGATGGCTCGTGCATCATTCCGGGCTGCACCATCAGCGGAGCGGAGAACTTCAACCCGCAGGCCACCGAGAATGACGGGTCCTGCGTGTTTGCGGGATGTACCAACCCGGCGGCCAGCAACTACGACCCGCTCGCGTCCATCGAGGACGGGTCCTGTGTGGTGCCTGGCTGCCTGGACGAGGCCGCCTCCAATTACAACCCCGATGCCACGCTCAACAACGGCACGTGCGAGTACCTCGGTTGCACCGATGAGACGGCTTGCAACTACGACGCCACGGCCCTGACCGACGACGGTTCCTGCACCCATCCGGAAGACCTCTTCGACTCTGACGAAGTCGACTGCAATGGTGACTGTTTGTTGGACTCCGACGGTGACGGCATCTGCGATGCCAGCGAGGTGCCCGGCTGTACGGACCTGATGGCTTGCAATTATGACGGCGCCACGGATGACGATGGGTCTTGCGAATACCTGTCCTGTGCCGGGTGTGACGACCCGTCCGCCGACAACTACGACCCGACGGCCCTGTTGCCCAACAGTGACCTCTGCGAGTACCTCGGCTGCACCAATGTGGCCGCCGACAATTTTGACGCTTCGGCCAACGTGGACGACGGCAGCTGTGCGTTCAGCGGGTGTACCGATCCTGAAGCCGACAACTACGACCCGCAGGCCAACGTCGACGACAACTGCATTTACCTCGGTTGCACCAACCCGGCCGCCGACAACTATGACGCGTCCGCCAATACCAACGACGGCAGTTGCTTGTTCACCGGTTGCACCGATCCTGAAGCGGACAACTACGACCCGCAGGCGAACAGCGATGCCAACTGCATCTACCTCGGGTGTCTGGACCCCACGGCGAGCAACTACGACGCCACGGCCAACACGGAAGATGGCAGCTGTGCCTACCTCGGTTGTACCGACGAGGCGGCGTGCAACTTCAACGCGTCCGCCAACACCGACGATGGCTCATGCAGCTATCCTGCGTCGGCCAGCGTGGACTGTGACGGAAACTGCTTGCTCGATACCGATGGCGACGGCATTTGCAACCCCGACGAAGTGGCCGGATGTCTCGTGCCAGGTGCGTGCAACTACAATCCGGATGCGACCGACGGCGGCGTGATCTGTGACTACACGTCGTGTGCCGGATGCACCGATCCGACGGCGGACAACTATGACGCGTCCGCCACTTTGCCCAACGGCAACTGTGAGTATGAGGGGTGCACCGATTTTGAGGCGGACAACTTCTCGCCGGGTGCCAACATCGATGATGGCAGCTGTGCTTACGGTGGCTGTACCGATGAGGCCGCGTACAACTATGTGTCCACGGCATCTACGGATGACGGCAGCTGCCTCTACGCCGGCTGTGTGGATCCCGAGGCCTGCAACTTCGACGCGGATGCGGATACCGACGACGGGACCTGCACTTACGCTGCAACGGGCTACAATTGCTTCGGTTACTGCAACCAGGACTACGACGGCGACGGGATTTGTGACGAATTCGAGGTCTACGGTTGTACGGCGCCGAGTGCGTGCAACTTCGATGGGGAAGCGACGGAAAACAACGGCAGCTGTGAGTGGACGTCCTGCGTGGGCTGCTTGGATGCGGCCGCGGCGAACTTCGACCCCAATGCCACACAAGATGATGGAAGCTGTGTCTTTGGCGGCTGTACGGATGTGACGGCGGTGAACTTCGAGACCCAAGCGGACTTCAACGATGGCAGCTGCTTGTATGCCGGTTGTTTCGACACCGAGGCCTGCAACTTCACGCCGGGCGCCAACTACGACGATGGCAGTTGCGAATACCAGAGCTGCGCAGGGTGCATGATCCTGATCGCGTGCAATTACGATCCGACGGCGACCCTCTTCGACGCGGCGTCCTGTGAATTTGACACCTGCTGTGGGGACCCTGCTGCGGACAACTACGATGCCGACGTCAGCGACTTCCTGATCGCGGGATGCGACTACGGCGATGGCGCCCCGGCCGTGGTGGCCACGGGATGCGACCTTCCGTTTGCTTGCAACTTTGGCGATGCGGACAACGACTGCGAATTCGCCTCTTGCGCGGGTTGTACCGAAGAGGCGGCCTGCAACTACGACGCGGACGCCACCCTGCCGATCACCTGCCTCTACCCGGAGGACGAGTTTGGGGTGGACTACCTCGATTGTGACGGCAACTGCTTGAACGACACCAATGGCAATGGCCTCTGTGATGAGGTGGAAGTGGTGGGGTGTACGGATCCTTCCGCCTGCAACCTCGACGCGGTGGCCACCTTGGACGACGGGTCCTGTGAATACGCCAGCTGTGGCGGTTGTACCCTGGAGGGCGCCTGCAATTACGATGCGGAAGCCACCCAGAACGACGGCAGCTGTGAGTATGTCTCCTGCGCGGGGTGCATGGACCTGACGGCCTGCAACTACGATGCTGCAGCGACGGTGGAAAGTGGCACGTGCATTTACGCCCAGCCCGAGCTGGATTGTGAGGGCAACTGCCTGGAGGACAGCGACGGCGACGGCATTTGCAATGCCTTTGACGAGCCGGTGTTCGGATGCACCGACGAGGCGGCCTGCAACTTCGATCCGACCGCGTCCGACGAGGACGGAAGCTGCGACTTCTGCTCGTGCTTCCTGACCGATTCCGACACGGAGGGCTATGGCGTGGAACTCGAGGTGGTGGCCGAAAACGGCATCCCCGGATTCACCACGTACCGCTTGTACGCCACCACGGCGGGATCGGCCGACTTCGTCAGTGCCGTGACCGGATTGGCCGGCACCGAACTCGAGGTCAGCACGACCGGCACGTTCTGGCAGAGCCCCATCGGCGGCGTGACCCCTTCGGGCATCACCGACTTGTTGCTGGGCATCATTCCCGACTTGGCTTACGACAGCTGGGTGACGGTGGGCTTGGACCGCAAGGCCCAGGCCAGCCAGAGTGAAGAAGACGCCGCCACCGTGTCGGGTGTGTCCCCGAGTTGGACCGTGGCCTTTGAAGAGGGTGGAGACATCCTCATCAACGATGGCACCGGCGGAGGATGGTATGTGCTCAACAGCGCCGTCAATGGTCTGGCTGGGGATGACCAACGCGTCTTGCTCGGCCAATTCACCACCGATGGCCAATTGAGCGGTTCCATGCGCATCCAGGTTTTCCCGAATGGAGACACCGGCCTGGACCTGCGCTATGTCGCCACGTTCGGCACGCCCGATT
>CBFHWV010000108.1:0-5486 GCA_965659565.1 uncultured Flavobacteriales bacterium | reverse complement strand
CCGGCGAGGGACGGGTTGTCCGGGTCGAGGCGGCGCCCGGCGTTGAGCACCGTGATGGTCGTGCCGTGAACGATGCCCTGCGGGCCGATGTACATGTACGAGCCGGCGGTCATTTGGCCGTATTGGCTGACGCCGAGGGCGTTCATGCGCTCGTAGTCATCGCTGCTGCTGTAGTTCGGGATGACCATGCCGTTGGTGACCACGACCCGCGGGGCGGTCGGGTGCGACGGGAAGAGGCCGAGCGGATGGCCGCTGTACATGACCAGGGTCTGCTCCTCGGTCATCTCGCTCAGGTAGCGCATGACGAGGCGGTACTGCGCCCAATTCTGGAAGACGGCCCCGTTGCCGCCGTAGGTGATGAGCTCCTCGGGATGCTGTGCGACGGCCGGGTCCAAGTTGTTCTGGATCATCAGCATGATGGCCGCAGCTTGAGGCGTTTGAGCGGGGTAATGGTCGATGGGCCTGGCGTGCATCGCGTAGTCCGGCATGAACCGGTACATGTAGATCCGGCCGTAGTTGCGCAGTTCCTCGGCGAATTCTGGGGCGAGCGTGGCGTGGTGCTCGGCCGGGAAGTAGCGCAGGGCGTTGGCCAGCGCCAGCTCTTTCTGCTTCGGAGTCAGGATGTCCTTGCGAACCGGGGCGTGCGGGACCTCCGGGTTGCGGGATTTCGGTGCTGGAAGCACGCTCGGCAAGCCTTCGGCAATGGCGGCTTGGAAGTCGGCGAGGGTCGGGGCGGGCGTAGCGGTGGTGTTCATGTCACAGGCCTTTGGGGTTGCGGACGCGCCCGGTGCCCTTGTCGTAACCGTAGGGGCAGTGTTTGCATCCGCTCGTGCAGCAATAGCCGCGCTTGCGGTGGTATTGTTCTGTGAAGACGAGGAATCCCTCTGGCGATGTGTAGGTGTCACCAGGTTCAATGGGAATTTTCTGCGTGCGGTCCACGACGGAAAGGTACGCCGACCGGGCTGTTCAGGTGCGGAGGTGGCGACGTCGGACGCGCTGGGGAATGCGACAGAGCAGCTCGTAGGGAATGGTGCCGGTGACGGCGGCCAGGTCCTCGAGCGGCGCGTGGGGACCGAAGACTTCGACGCCCGTCCCCCGGTACACGGGCAGACCGGAGACGTCCAGCATGCAGCTGTCCATGCAGACGGGCCCGACCGTGGGGCAGGACCGTCCGGCGACGTAGAGGTGGGCGGCACCGAGGCCGGCTGCCCGAGGAAGGCCGTCTGCATAGCCCACCGGCACGGTGGCAATGGTCCGCTCGTGGTTTGCGGTGTCTCGGGCGCCGTAGCCGACGGGTTCGCCAGCCGGCACCGTGTGAAGGTGGCTGATGGTCGACCGAAAAGTCCCGATGGGCTCCAAGCCAGTGATGGTTCCTGATGCGTCCAATCCATACAGTCCGAGGCCCACGCGGATGAGGTCGTGGTGGGCCTCGGGGAACCGGGCTGCACCCGCCGTGTTGACGAGGTGCTTCATCAATCCGGAGGGGGCGCCGTCCGGATGCTGGGTGGACCACCCTTCTTCGATGGCGGCGCAGGCGTGGGCGTAGCGCTCGATTTGCCGCCGGGTGTGGGCATCGCGTTCCGGCTCGTCCGCCGCTGACAGGTGGCTGTAGGCGCTGGCGATGCGAATGCCCATTTGGGCGCACCGGTGGCCCGCTTCCCGCCAGTCGTCTTCTTGCAGGCCCAGGCGGTGCATGCCGGTTTCGACCTTGAGGTGGACACCGAGAAGAGGCGCATCGGACCCGATGGGGCCGGCGTGCCGCAGGGCATCGGCCCAACGGTCGAGGTCTTCGAGGCGGTGGACTTCTGGTTCCAGCGCCCATTCGATGAGGTCGGCGTAGCGCCGGGCGTCCGCATTGAGGACGAGAATGGGGCACCGCACCCCGCGCTTTCGCAAGGCGATTCCCTCTTCGGCAAAGGCCACAGCGAGCCGGTCGATGCCAAGGCGGTCCAATTCCACCGCCACCGCGTCACCGGCTCCGTAGGCGAAGGCCTTGACCATGCCCATGATGGGCTTGTCAAATTGGTCCCGGAAGCGTCCAAGGTTGTGCGCCAGCTTGCCGAGGTCGAGGTCCAGCACGGTGGTGTGCGAATTGGCCTCCAGTGCCTCGGACACACGCTCGAAACCAAAGGGGCGAGCGCCCTTGACAAGCACGTCCCACCCCTCGAGTTGGGGAAGGTCTCCGCTGTCGAGAAGGGAGGCGACGTCCGGGTGATGGGCGTGAACCGCGTCTACACCGGGCACGCCAGAGGCGAATTGGGCCCCGACGGAAATCCACCGGTCGACCTTGCGCATGCCGATGGCGTTGCGGAGGCGGGTGTTTTGGCCGGGGTCGCTGGGGTCGAAGGGGACGATGTCAGAAAGAACGACGGCCCGTTGGCGCTGGCCGGGGAGACGCTCCAAGGCATCCAGCGCGGTGGACAGGCCATCCAAATCGTGGTTCCAGGTGTCGTTCAGGATGGTGCCGCCACCCCGGCCTTCGAGGTGTTCGAGGCGCATGCCCAGCGGCCGGAGGGCGGGGAGCCGATCGCCCACCACGTCCGGTGCCCAACCGAGTTCGAGCAGGAGGAGGGCGGCGGTCAGGGCGTTGGACACGGAAGCGTCATCGGCGAAGGGCAGGGTCCATTGAACGGTTTGGTCCTGCCAGGTGCCGGTCAGCGTGCATCCGGTGTCGCGGGGCTCCATCGACAGCGACAAGGTGGCGTTCGGATCGCCGGATGTGGACCAGGTGACACAGAGGTCCTTCCACCCGCGCTCGTCCAAAGCTTGCAGGACATCGGGGTGGCCGGTGCCGAGCACGATTCGTCTGACTCCCTCGAAGAGCCGCAGTTTTTCGTGGGCCTTGTCCAGCGAGGAAGGGAAGTGGGCGCCATGGGCGTCGCCGAAGTGGACAAAGACCCCCACATCGGGCCGGATGATGCGGGCGAGGGCGGCCATTTCTCCCGGGTGGGAAATGCCGGCTTCGACGAGGTGCACGTCGGCCTGGTCGTCGAGGGACCACAGGGCGAGGGGCACTCCGACTTGGCTGTTCCAGCTGCCGGGGCTCCTGGAGATGCGGCGGTCGTGTGCGGCGAGGGTGTGGGCCCACTCTTTGACGGTGGTCTTGCCGTTGGATCCTGTGATGCCGACGACCATGCCCGGGCGGGAGAACCGGGCGAGTGCACCGAGTTGCTGGAGGGCGAGAAGCGGATCGGGCACACGCAACACGATGGCGCCCGGCAGTGCGCCCGGCCAGTCGGAGCAGACGACAAACCCCTTGACGCCTTGGGCCCGCACCTCGGCAAGGTGGTCATGGCCGTCGTGGCGCACGCCGCTCAGCGCAATGAAAAGGGTGTGGTCGGTTCCGCTGGTGGCGGCGCGCAGTTTCCGGGAATCGGTCGCGATGTGGGTGAAGTCGGCGTCCTCAACCCCGGTGGCGGGCCAATGCAGTGTTCCCCCGAGTTGTTGGGCGAGGGTGTCGAGGGCGAAGCGGTCGATGGTCATGCCTCGTCGCGGTGGTGTTCGCGGACGACGGCTTCATTATAAGGTTCGCGCGAGAGGGCCTCGTAGGATTCGGAGCCGCCGATTTGCACGTGGTCATCCCCGCCTTCCACGCGGTGGGAGAAATGGGCGGGGCGTCCAGTGCGGGAGCAGATGGCGTGGAGCTTGGTGACGTATTCGGCGTGGGCGAGAAGCAAGGGCATGGGACCAAACGGCCGCCCAAGGTAGTCGAGGTCCAGACCGGCCACGATGACGCGGATGCCGGCATCGGCCAACCGGTTGCAGACGTCGACGACTTCAAGGTCGAAGAACTGGACCTCGTCGACCACCACCACTTCTGGCCTGCGGTCAAGGCTGTCGATGTGGCGTTCGATGTCCTCTGCGCGCTCGACGGCGACGGCGGTCTGGCGACGGGCGTCGTGGCTGACCACATCGGTCGTGCCGTGCCGGTCGTCCCGGAGCGGTTTGATGAGGCAGACGGCCTGCTTGGCAATGTCGGCGCGGCGCATGCGGCGCAACAGTTCCTCAGTCTTGCCGGAGAACATGGGACCCGTGATCACTTCAATGGTGCCGCCCACGGGATGGGGCGGGTGCCGTTCGTATGCCGTCATGGTGTCTCAATTTTACGACCTCTCTACAGTGTGGCGAAAGGCCGCGCCAGACTTCGCTTCCGAAAGGCGGAACCCCGATGTGGACGTCGTCCACGAAGCCCCATGGGAAACGTTGAGCCACAGGGGTTTGGGGGGCATCGGAATTGCCACTATATTCGCACCCCGAATTTTCCGGGGTTTTTCAACTTTAAGCGCAGTGGATACGTTGAGCTACAAGACCGTCTCCGTCAACAAGGAGAACGCCGACAAGAAGTGGTTGCTGGTGGATGCCGAAGGGCAACGCCTGGGCCGCCTCTGTTCTGAAATCGCGCGCTTGCTGCGCGGAAAGCACAAGGTGAACTTCACCCCCCACGCCGATTGCGGCGATTATGTGGTCGTCATCAACGCCGAAAAGGTGGAGCTGACCGGCAACAAGTGGGAGGACAAGGAGTACATCCGCTTCTCCGGATACCCCGGCGGTCAGTACCGCCGCACGGCCAAGGAAGTGCGCGACCGCATGCCGGAGCGCTTGGTGGAGAATGCCGTTCGTGGCATGCTTCCCAAGAACCGCCTGGGCCGCGCCATCTTCAAGAACATGCACGTTTACGTTGGAGCCGAGCACAAGCACGAGGCCCAGCAACCGACCGCTCACGCCATCCCCTCCTGATTCAGATGCAGACGATCAACACTTCCGGTCGCCGTAAGAACGCCATCGCCCGGGTTTACATGACCCAAGGCAGCGGCAAGGTGACCATCAACAAGCGGGACATCACCGAGTACTTCCCGCTCCCGACCTTGCAGTACAAGGTCAAGCAGCCGTTCATGATCACCGAGACGCTCGACCAGTTCGACATCAAGGCGAATTTGGATGGCGGTGGCATCACCGGTCAGGCCGAGGCCCTTCGCCTCGCCATTTCCAAAGCGCTCATCGAATTGAATGAGGAGCTGAAGCCCGCCCTGAAAGCCGAAGGCCTGACCACCCGTGATCCGCGGATGGTGGAGCGCAAGAAGTTCGGCCAGAAGAAGGCGCGGAAGAAGTTCCAGTTCTCCAAGCGCTGATCTCCAGCAACCCTTTTCTCAGCATATACAGCTAGCATCCAAACGTCGGGGACCTTCTCTTGAAGCTACCTCGACGTTGCTTAACCCCAGGAACGTAGCACCATGGCACGCACCAACTTCGACCAACTGCTTCAGGCAGGATCCCACTTCGGACACCTCAAGCGCAAGTGGAACCCCCACATGGCCCCTTACATCTTCACGGAGAAGAAAGGGATTCACATCATCGACCTCCACAAGACGGTCGTCCTCGTTGACGAGGCGGCGGCTGCAGCCAAGCAGATTGCCAAGAGCGGCAAGCGCATCCTCTTCGTGGCCACCAAGAAGCAGGCCAAGGACATTGTGACGGAGGCGGCCCAG
>CBFHWV010000107.1:0-5581 GCA_965659565.1 uncultured Flavobacteriales bacterium | reverse complement strand
ATGGGAGTTCAGCTTCATTCGCAACAATGACCGAGAGTCGGTTCGCCCGACTCCCCTGCATTTCAAGATTGACGGCATGAGCGAATCGGTCCGTTCTGAACCCGCCACGCATCAATTCGACATCACCCAGCGCGCCCAAAGATCCTGGACACCCTCAGCATCCGGATGGGAAGCCACCATCACATTGGAGAATTTGGCGCCAGGAGGGTTTGTCAAGCTTGAATGGCCTTTGCCACCGCGGTGCAACATCGAGGTCACCGCAAACGCAGGCAGTACCGTGCGCGAGGAACATGGCGCCCTCACCTTTCTCTGGTTTGATTACCAACCGGGTGAGGCATTGCGTTATCACGTCACCAACTGCTCATTATCCGAGGCTCAAAAATCTCCGGGCAGATTATCCTTCATCGAGGCAGGCAAACCCATTGAAATGGCCGTTCTTGACTTGAATCCGATTGAATCTACCCGCGACGCAGTTCCAGAGATTCAAGCCTTAGAGGCTGAAATTCAGTTTGAAGTGCAAATCGCAGCCCTTAAAACCAGCAGGGTTACCGATTATTTCGAGCAGTGGTTAGATTTTCGGCATGAAGTAAAGGAGGAAAGCGTAGACGGCTGGGCGAAATACACCCATGGCGTTTTTGCCAACTACGAGGAGGCCAGAGACCACAGAAACGACCTGAATCGACACACTCGAATCGATGGCGCCTTTGTGGTCGGACGCCGAGAAGGAAAGCGCATCTCTACGCAAGAAGCGCTGATGAGGACAGGCCAACAGTGGATTCCCTGAGCAACGCACTGCGAGATGAGCAACGACCACAACAACAAGCGAAAGTCCGCCCCCGAGAATGCGGGATGGGCAGCTTGCATGCGTGGATTCCGGAGCTGGCTGGAGCTGGAGCGTGGTCTGAGCAACAACAGTGTTGAGGCCTATCTGCGGGATGTTCAGCGTTTGTCTTTCTACGCTCAAAACCTCTCCAACCCCGCGTTCACTCCAGGTGAATTCGCACCCGAGCACATGGATGGCTTTGTGGCCCAGCTCTTCGATGAAGGGTTGAGCAGAAACTCGCAAAGCAGGATTCTCAGCGGCGTTCGAAACTTCAGCAAGTACCTCCAACTCGAAGGCATCCTCGACAGGGACCCGTTGGAGTTGATGGATTCGCCGCGGCCTGAGCGGAAACTGCCGGACGTATTGAGCGTGGCTGAAATTCAATCCATCATCGAAGCCATCGACCTGTCCCGGAAAGAAGGCATCCGCAACCGTGCCATTTTGGAGACCATGTACAGCTGCGGCTTGCGCGTGTCCGAAGTGGTGGGGCTTCGCATGAGCTGCATCGACGAGGTCGAGGGCATGGTGAAGGTCATCGGCAAGGGCAACAAGGAGCGCATCATTCCCATTGGAGAGCTCGCTTTGGACACCATCAGCCGGTATGTCTCAGAGTACCGGAACTTCGTGGACATCGAACCGGGATACGAGGACACCCTGTTCCTCGGCCGCCGGGGACGGGAACTGACCCGACAAATGGTGTTCACCATGTTGCGTCGGACCACACACGAAGCGGGCATCCGCAAGCAGGTCAGTCCGCACACGTTCCGTCACAGTTTTGCCACCCATTTGATGGAGAGCGGAGCCGACATTCGAGTGGTGCAAGAAATGTTGGGACACAGTTCCGTCAGCACCACGGAGATCTACACCCATCTCGATCAGCGTTTCCTGAGGGACCAAATGGACAAGTTCCATCCCCGCAACGTGAAGGCTTGACGCTTCACGCCCTTTCCTTCTTGCTTCTTTTCTGCGCCCTGACGCCTTGGCCTAGCAACGCCCAAGTGCCGCAGGACGTCCAGCTGGAAACGCATGTGTATGCACATCGAGAAACCGGCCCCCTCGCGCTGGATTTGCGCCTGCCCTTGACCGACAGCCCTTGCCCAATGGGGGTGGTCTTTGTGCACGGCGGCGGATTCCAGATGGGCACCCGCGATTCGGAGACCGTGACGGCATTCTTGGACACGTTGGCCCGAGCTGGTGTTGTCAGCGCCAGCATTTCCTACCGCCTTTCCATGAAGGGACGCGGATTCGGCTGCGATGTCCCCACCGCTGACAAGCGCCATGCCGTCGCCTTGGCCGGTGAAGATTTGGAAGAGGCCCTGACGTGGCTCGAAAGCCAGCATCAGCGTGAAGGCTGGCCCGCACAATGGGTGGCGGCCGGCAGCAGTGCTGGTGCGGAAACCGCCATGTGGTCGGGCTATGTGCATGCCCCGGAGCGCTGGGCCGGCGTCCTCAGCATTTCCGGAGCGGTGGATGCCACAGCCTATCCCACAGCAGCTGCACCTCCATTGTTGGCCCTACACGGGCAGTGCGACGCGTTGGTTCCCATGGGCGCGGACATTCACCACTTCTGCCCAAAGGACAGCCCGGGCGCTTGGGCATTGATTGGTGGCCCAGCCTGGGCCGATTCCTTGAGTGCAGTTGGCGTATCCGCTTCGACGTGGGTCCAATGTGGCGGTGGCCATGGGGTATGCAACACTGCGATGTCGAATCCGGCTGTGCTGGACCTCATCCTTGAATGGCTGCAGAGTGGGGGGCAAATCGAACGGCGATGGTGGGAAGCTGACGGCAGGCTTCCGCTTCAGGTTGGCGGCTCGTCCTGCCCCCAACCTTGTGATTGAATCGGCCCCAAAGGCACGCGACTTCGATCCCAAACGCGGCTTCCTTCAACCAGCATGGCTTGCGGCTCCCCTGAGGCCATGGCCATTCGCCACGATTCGGTGCTCACCTGACCGAGCCAGCCCCACACCGCGTGGATGACGCGACAGGCATCCTCGACTTTCACTGGTCGGGCCAAGGTCTGCTTGCTCAGCTTCTGCCCTGCAGCATTGGTCAGAATGGGAAGGTGTCCGTAGCGCGGACAAGGGATGTCAACCGCCATGCGCGAGAGCGCCTCCCAGACCTGCAGTTGTCGTGGTGTGCTGTCCACCAAGTCAGCGCCGCGAATCACGTGGGTGACACCTTGGCTGCGGTCATCGACCACCACGGCCAATTGATAAGCCCAGAATCCATCTGCCCGCAGCAATGGGAAATCCCCCAACGCCTGCGCCTCAAATGCTTGGGGGCCCATGAATTCATCGCGCCAGACTACGGGGCCATCCGCCAATCGGAACCGATGGATTCGACCTTCCATCCCTTCGGACAGCCCTCCTCGACACGTACCGGGATACACCGGATGGCCCGCCCAATCCTTGCGTGAACAGCCGCAGCGATAACTGAAACCGCCGGATTCAAGTTGGTCCAATGCGGCGCGGTAAGCATCGCTTCGAGAGGATTGAAACCAGACGTCCCGGTCCCACTCAAACCCGAAGCCCTCGAGGGTTCGGAGAATGTCATCCGCCGCCCCCGGAACCTCCCTGGGGGGGTCGAGGTCCTCCATGCGGACCAGCCACTCGCCACCATGGTGCCGGGCATCACAGTATGAGGCCACTGAGGCCAGCAGGCTGCCGATGTGCAACCTTCCCGTGGGTGACGGCGCGAAGCGGCCGACATGGCCACCGCCCGCCATCAGCGGACCAGCTTGCGGTACTTGATCCGCTTCGGACCACTGTCGCCGAGGCGTTCTTTGCGGTTGGCTTCATACTCGGAGTAGGTCCCTTCGAACCACACGACCTGGCTGTCCCCTTCGAAAGCGAGGATGTGCGTGCAAATCCGATCGAGGAACCAACGGTCGTGCGAGATGACCACGGCGCAGCCGGCAAAGCTCATGATGCCCTCCTCAAGTGCGCGCAGGGTGCCGACATCGATGTCGTTGGTGGGCTCGTCCAGCAAGAGGACGTTGGCCTCCGTCTTGAGCGTCATGGCCAAATGGAGGCGGTTGCGCTCACCACCGGACAGGATGCCACATTTCTTCTGCTGGTCGGAGCCGGCAAAGTTGAATTTGGAGACGTAGGCCCGGGAATTGACGAGGCTGCCGCCAATCTCGAGCTGTTCATTGCCGCCGGACACCACCTCCCAAACGGACTTTTCAGGATCGATTTCCTTGTGGCGCTGGTCCACATAGCCGACCTCGACGGTCTCCCCGAAGCTCACGGTACCGCCGTCGGGCTGCTCCTCTCCCATCATCATGCGGAAGAGGGTCGTCTTGCCGGCGCCGTTGGGTCCGATGATGCCCACGATGCCGGCGGGCGGAAGCGAGAAGCTGAGGTTCTCGATGAGCAGCTTGTCGCCAAACGCTTTCTGCAGGCCCTCAACCTCGATGACCTTGTTGCCGAGTCGCGGTCCGTTGGGAATCGGGATCTCGAGGCGCGCCTCCTTCTCCTTTGTGCCTTCCGCCAGCATCGTCTCGTAGTTGTTCAGACGGGCCTTGTTCTTGGCGCGGCGCCCTTTGGGATTCTGGCGGACCCAGTCCAGCTCGCGCTCCAGCTCCTTTCGGCGCTTGGACTCGTGCTTCTCTTCTTGAGCGAGGCGGGTGGTCTTCTGGTCCAACCATTCGGCATAGTTGCCCTTCCACGGAATGCCCTCACCCCGGTCGAGCTCAAGAATCCAGCCGGCCACGTTGTCGAGGAAGTAGCGGTCGTGCGTCACGCACAGGACAGTGCCTTTGTAGCGCTCGAGGTGCTGCTCCAGCCAATCGATGGTTTCCGCGTCCAAGTGGTTGGTCGGCTCGTCCAACAGCAGCACGTCCGGCGCCTGGAGCAAGAGGCGACAGAGGGCCACACGGCGCCGCTCACCTCCTGACAACTCACCGATCTTCTGGTCGTCCGGCGGGCAACGCAAGGCGTCCATGGCAATGCTCAACTTCGTGTCGAGTTCCCACGCATCGAGGGCATCGATGCGGTCCTGCACGCTGGCCTGACGGTCCATCAAGGCTTGCATCTTGTCTGGATCGTTGAGGATCTCCTCGTCCATGAACTTGGCGTTGATCTCCTCGTATTCCTTGAGGACCGCCACGATTTCCTGCGTGCCCTCCTCCACAACCTCACGAACGGTCTTGTTCTCGTCCAGTTTCGGCTCCTGCGGCAGGTAGCCGACCGTGTAGCCATCGGCCCAGACGACCTCGCCTTGGTAGGCTTCGTCCAAGCCGGCGATGATCTTCATGACGGTGGACTTTCCCGAACCGTTCGTTCCGATGATGCCAATCTTGGCACCGTAGTAGAAAGACAGGTAGATGTCCTTCAAAATGTGCTTACCGGTCGGGGTCGTCTTGTTGACCTTGACCATCGAGAATATGACCTTCTTGTCGTCGCTCATGGGTGTCGTGAATGGGACCGGGAAGGTACTCAGGCCTTCCTCAGGGTCAGTTCGGTAATTTCTGGCGGCATGCCGACCCGCCCGGGAAATCCGAGCACGCCGAATCCGCGGTTCACATGGAGGTGTTGCCGGCCTTCAGAATACAAGCCTCCCCATCGCTTGTAGCGCAGCCGACTGGGGGAGAACTTGATGCCGAGGCTGGGGATTTCGAGTCCAACCTGCATGCCGTGGGTGTGCCCGGACAACGTCAAGTCCACTGGCGCTTTGGCGCCCATCACCCGCTCTTCCCAATGGGTCGGGTCATGGCTGAGCAGCACCGTGGGCATGGAAGAATCCGCCCCTTTCATG
>CBFHWV010000106.1:0-5626 GCA_965659565.1 uncultured Flavobacteriales bacterium | reverse complement strand
CCGAGGTGTAGCCTTCTCCTTCGAGCACACCGCCTTCGACGAGAATGCGTCCCCCTTGGGCGACGACTTGCTCGAGTGCGGACTCGTACGCCTTCACGGCATCGTGGTCAATGAGGGGCCCAACGTGGTTGTTCTCATCGAGCGGGTCCCCAATGCGCAATTGTCCGTATGCCTTGGTGATGGCGGCCACGACCTGGTCGTAAATGCTGCTGTGGATGATCAAACGGCGGGTGGACGTGCAACGCTGGCCGCAAGTGCCAACTGCGCCGAACACAGTGCCGGGAACGACCATTTTCAGGTCGGCATCGGGCTCCACGATGATGGCGTTGTTGCCGCCGAGCTCGAGAAGGCTCTTTCCGAGGCGCGCGGCCACGGCTTGGGCGACGATTTTTCCCATGCGGATGGACCCGGTCGCGGAAATGAGGGCGACACGCTTGTCTTGGGTCATCATTTCACCGACGGTGTAGTCGCCTTGAATGATGCAGGACAGGCCAGCAGGAACGTGGTCCATGTCCGCCGTCACTTCGTTCCAGATGTTCTGGCAGGCCACTGCGGTCAGCGGGGTCTTCTCGGAGGGTTTCCAAATGCAGGCATTTCCGCACACCCACGCAATGGCGGTGTTCCAATTCCACACGGCCACCGGGAAGTTGAATGCACTGATGATGCCCACCACGCCGAGGGGATGCCATTGCTCGTACATGCGGTGACCGGGGCGCTCAGAGTGCATTGTCAGGCCGTACAGCTGGCGGGAGAGGCCCACCGCGAAATCGCAGATGTCGATCATCTCTTGAACCTCGCCGAGACCTTCTTGGAGGCTCTTTCCCATTTCATAGGAAACCAGCGCGCCCAATGCGTCTTTGTGCTTGCGAAGGGCTTCGCCGTAGAGGCGCACAACTTCACCGCGCTGGGGGGCAGGGACGTGGCGCCAAGCCTGGCCTGCTTTGGTTGCGGCGTCGATGACGCGCTCATAATCTGCGGCTGTGCAAACCCCTGTGGCGCCGATGGTGGCACCGTCAACGGGGCTGATGCTGATGATCTGATTGCCGGTCGCGGAGGAGGTCTGACCGATTTGGACGCCAGCGTTCTCTGAGGTGAGTCCAAGCTGGTCGAGGTGGGTCTTCATGTTCATGGTGGCGGAATTGCGACGCGAAGGTAGGCGGCAGCCACACGGCGCCCATGGTTTTGGTTAGTTGTTTGATAATCAGTGGTTTGGGTTTTTGTCTCAACGCTGGTCGCGAGAGGGTCTCTTGCGGCCGGAGACAAAAAGCGCTGTATGGGCCGGAAATGGCCTCGAGGAGTGTTCCACGTGGAACATGTCTTAACGCCCGAGGTAGACCATCAGGACGGAAAGGTCCGAGGCAGAGACCCCGCTGATTTTCCTGGCGGCACCAAGTGTGTTGGGCTTGTGCTCAGCAAGTTTGGTTCTTCCCTCCATGCTCAGTGAAGTCATGCGTTCATATTCAAGGTCGCTGGGAAGTTGGAGGGTTTCCATGTCACGGATCCGGTTGGCTTGCGCTTGTTCCTTCTCGATGTAGCCTCGGTACTTGATTTGGGTTTCGGTCAGGTCGTACCAAGTGGGTGGGTGGTTTCTGTCATCGGTCAGCAGGTGCGGGTCGGCATTCATCAAAGCGTCAAGGTGGATGTGGGGGCGAGAGATCAATTGCGCCCAGCGGGTTTTCTGGCGAATCGGGCTGCTGCCTTGTTCTTCTAGGTTGGCATTGATGGTTTCTGGCGACGCAGATGTTTGCTCCAGCGATTTGGTCATTCGCGAGACTGCGGCCTGCTTGTTTTCGAAGTGTTCCCAGTCGGTGTCGTTGATCAGGCCTAGGGAACGCCCCTTGGGGGTTAGCCTTTGGTCAGCATTGTCTTGTCGCAAGAGGATCCTGTATTCCGCCCGGCTCGTAAACATGCGGTATGGTTCGTCTGTGCCTTTGGTTACGAGGTCATCGATGAGCACGCCGATGTAGGCTTCGTCGCGGCCAAGGGTGAAGTCTGGCTTGTCTTGGTTGCGGTGTGCGGCGTTGATTCCGGCAATGAGTCCTTGACACGCTGCTTCTTCATAGCCTGTGGTGCCGTTGATCTGCCCTGCGAAATAGAGGTTGGGCAGGGCTTTGGTCTCCAGGGTGTGGCGCAGTTGTGTTGGTGGGAAGTAGTCATACTCGACCGCATAGCCTGGGCGGAACATGCGGGCGTTTTGGAGGCCAGGAATCAGGCGCATGGCGGCGAGTTGCGCTTCTTTGGGAAGGGAAGTGGAGAATCCGTTGAGGTAGGTCTCGACGGTATTCCGGCCTTCGGGTTCGATGAAGATTTGATGGCGGTCCTTGTCTGCGAATCGGTGAATTTTGTCTTCGATGCTGGGGCAGTATCGGGGGCCCTTTCCTGTGATGGCGCCGGAGAACAGTGGGCTGTCAGAAAGGCTGGCTCTCAGTGTGTCGTGCACATCGGGGTTGGTGTAGGTGATGTGGCAGGGCAGTTGTGGTTCGTGGTTCGGCGCTTCGAAGTAGCTGAACGCTTCTGTGGTGTCGTCGCCGTGCTGGGGCTCGCATTGCGAGTAGTCTATGCTGCGGCCATCGATTCTGGGTGGGGTTCCGGTTTTCATGCGGCCTGTGATCAGGCCCGCTGCGCTGAGTTGGTCTGTGATGCCTTCTGCGGCGCGCTCGCCGGAGCGTCCGCCTTGAAATTGCTGCTGGCCCAGGTGGATGCGGCCCTGGAGGAAGGTGCCGGAGGTGAGGATGGTTTGGCGCCCGTAGATGGACAGGCCCAATTGTGTTTTGACGCCGCAGACGCCATCTCCTTCGATGATGAGTGCGGTGACCATGTCTTGCCACAGGTGGATGTTGGGGTTGGCTTCGAGGGTGGTGCGCCATTCTTGGGCAAAGGCGTGCCTGTCGTTTTGTGTGCGCGGAGACCACATGGCTGGCCCTTTGGAGCGGTTCAGCATTCGGAATTGAACGGCACTCCTGTCCGAAATGCGTCCACTCATGCCGCCTAGGGCGTCGATCTCGCGGAGGATTTGCCCTTTTGCCACGCCTCCCATGGCTGGGTTGCAGCTCATGGCGCCGATGGTGGTGAGGTTCATGGAAACCAGAAGCACCTTCTGATCCAATTGGGCCGCGGCGTGGGCCGCTTCATTGCCGGCATGGCCGCCGCCAACGACGATGACATCGTAGTGTTCAAGCATGATGGTGTTCCACGTGGAACATGTTAAGAGAAGGACCGCAAAGCGAGCGACTTGTCTTCAGCCTGGCGCATGCGTTGTTTCAAGTCAGGAGTGGTGTCGTCGAATCCGATGAGGTGAAGCAGGCCGTGGGCCATGACACGGTGAAGTTCATCGTGGCTGCGAAGTCCGAGGCTTCGGGCATTCTCACGAACGCGGTCAATTGAAATGAGGATGTCCCCAGAAGGCCCGTGGGCACTGGGGGAGGGAAAGGTGAGGATGTCTGTGTAGTAGTGGTGATTCAGGTGCCGGCCGTTCTCGGCGAGCATGTGTTCATCACTGCAGAACATGTAGTTGATTTCACCAATCTGAGATTCAAAAGCGTGTGCGACTTGACGAAGCCAGTCGCGCACGTCACCACGGTGCCGCAGGCGAAACGGGGTGTCTTCGAAGTGGAAAGTGATGGTACCGTTCTGGCTCACGCGGAGGCAGTGGGCTGGGGAATGGCGGATTCAAACCGGAGGATGGCCACCCGTCCGAGCTCTTCAAACTCACAGCTGTCGGCGAGTTGGCGCATCAAAAAAACGCCTCGACCATTGGGCTTTTCGATGTTCTCTGGGGACGTGGGGTCGGGAATGTTCCCGTGGTCGAATCCAGGGCCCTGATCGGCAATTCGAAACTCGAGAACCGGGCCGTCCGTGTGGACAGAAATGTCCACCATCTTGCTGGGGTCCAGCTTGTTACCATGGACAACAGCGTTGTTGACGGCTTCCGTCATGGCAATGAGGATTTCCCCGTAGTGGGTCTCTTCAACCCCAAATTCTGCACAGAGGTCATTGATGAGGGCCTCGACTTCGGTGATGCCCTCCATTCGAGAGGCAATGTGGATGTTTCTCACTTCAGCCATGGTCTGATTCAGTCCTCGTTCTGGGGTTCCAAAGTATTGAAATAATCGTTGACCCTGAGCTTGTAGTACGGTGTCAAATCCGCAGGGACGGTGCGCAAAAGTTCGATCTCCTGGGCTTTGCGGCGCTGGTAGTCCTCCAAGCTTGGAGGGATGTCGCGGGGCGCATCCCCTGCTGTCCTGGATTCTCTCTCCTCTTTTTCGCCTCGAACGCGTTCGGCGTTTTCCGCTTTGAGAAGGCGCGTTAAAATGTCTTGTTGGCGTTCGAGTGTGAGTTGATCGAGCTCGCCGTTGACGATGTCTTTCTCGATCTCCTCCATTTCCTTGGCGATGTTTTCAAGGCCGTTGCCTTCGCCGGATCCATCTTCATTGAGCTGTTTTCCAAGCTCTTGGGTCATTTGTCGAATGGCGGACTGTTGGGCAGCCATTTGAGCCAGTTCCTTGCTGAGGCCACGTTGGCCGTCTTTGCCTTGCCCTTCGTTGAAGCCCTTCATCTTCTCCTTCATCCGCTCGAGCTGCTTGGACAAGGACTGTTGCATGCCTTTGATTTGTTTGGCACTCGGTGATGGCTTGGATCCGCTTCCGCCGGGTTTTTCGCAGTTCCCCGTTCCCGGTTTGTTGCAGCTGCTTTCGCTCTGCATTTGCTGCAGGACTTCGTCGAGCAAGAGGGCGAGGTTGTTGAACGACGTCATCACGTACTGCTGGTTGCTGGTGATGAGGTTGGTCTCGCGGTCGGTGAACCCCTCCAGGGCTTGGCCCATGTGCAGGTTGACCAGCGAAATCTCACGGTTGACGATGGATTGAAGCTGAGGAACCCGCTTGCTCAATGCGAACAGGCTGTCCTTCACCATCTCGGCGTCGTCTTTGAGCTTGCGCTGGAGTTGGCCATGTGCCACGTATCGGGGGTCGTCTTTCTGGGTGGTGCCCACCGCAGCCATCAGGTCTTCTTCGTCGAAGGAGAGGGTGATGATGTTCTCCAACAATGCGCGCAAGGCCTCCATGTCCTCTTCCATGGATTCCTGCTCCTGTTGCTGCATCGCGCTGTCCATCTGCTGCGCCATCTGCTGCATCTTCTGGGCCGCATTTTTCTGGCTCTCGGACGCTTTCTTCTCCTTGCCGCTGTCGAGCTTTTCCCCAGCCTCCTTCATGTCTTGCTCGATCTCCTCCTGCATCTCCTCCATCATGGGCATGCTGTTCGGGTTTTCAAGCGCATCGTTGAGCTTCTCGGCGTCTTCAAGGGCCTCTTGAATCTTGTCAAATTCTTGGTCCAGAGCGTCTTGTTTGGCCTTGAGGTCTTCTTCGGGCGTGTCCCCTTTCTCGGTCTCCTCGGCGAGTTCTTCTTGGGCTTCGGCGAGTTTTTCCAAGTCGGAAATGGCCTCTTCCATTTGCTGCTCCCATTGGAGTTGCTTGAATTGCTCCAATGCGCGGTCCAGCTCTTGTTCCAGCGCTTCTTGGTCGAGGTCCATCTGGTCCAGTTGCTCCTCGATTTTTTCCTTGTCCCCCTCCTCGAGCTGCTCCATCAGCTCGCGCATCTCGTCGAACATTTGCTGCAGCTCGTCCGTCAT
>CBFHWV010000105.1:0-5674 GCA_965659565.1 uncultured Flavobacteriales bacterium | reverse complement strand
CCTGCGGACTGAGCTGCAGGAGGCCGGTCAACCGGTGTTCATGGTGGACGGAGACGACCTCCGCGCGCTGACCGACAACGCCGATTACAGCCCCGCCGGCCGCGAGGCCAACATCCGCCGTGCCCAGGACATCGCGCTCTACTTGAGCCGGCAGGAGCAGGTCGTCATCGTGGCGGTCGTGGCGCCTTTTCGCTGGTTGAGGGAGGAGTTCAAGGCCAGGGCCAACGTCAAAGAGGTGTACGTGCACACCTCCGAGGTCCGTGGCCGTGAAAATTTCCACTCCTCCGAATACGGTGCGCCAAAGTCAGATTACTTGGACCTGGATACGACCAACTGCAGTGTGTCCGACGGAGTGGATGCCATCCGAACGTATGCCGGACTCAGCCATGGATGAGAAGCTGTCCCGGAAACGGCACCTCGCCAAGACCATCACTTGGCGCATCATCGGCACCATCGACACGGTGCTCATCGGTTGGGCGGTGACGGGAGACCCGTGGGTCGGCGTTCAGGTCGGCGGCGTGGAGATGGTCACCAAAATGGTCCTGTACTATTTCCATGAGCGGGCGTGGTTCCGGTATGGCATGCTGGGCAGAAAAAAAGAAGAATGAGCGACTACAATCTGAGCCACCTCGACGAGCTCGAGGCAGAGGGCATCTATGTCTTGCGTGAAGTGGCGGCCCAATTTGAGCGGCCGGCCATCCTGTTCAGCGGGGGCAAGGACAGCATTTGCGTGACGCACCTCGCCCGCAAGGCCTTTGCCCCGGCGCGCATCCCCATGCCGCTGGTGCACATCGACACCGGCCACAATTTCCCGGAGACCATGCAGTTCCGGGATGCGTTGGTGGAGGAGCTCGGCGTCCAGCTCATTGTGGGCAGCGTTCAGGAGCTCATCGACCGGGGAGAGGTCACCGAGGAGAGCGGTTTCAACGCCTCACGCAACCGGATTCAGACGCCGACTTTGATCAACACGATCGAGCAGCACCAGTTTGACGCTTGCTGTGGTGGCGCCCGCCGGGACGAGGAAAAGGCCCGCGCCAAGGAGCGCTTCTTCAGCCACCGCGACGACTTCAGCCAGTGGGACCCCAAGAACCAGCGCCCTGAGTTGTGGGATCTCTACAACGGCAAGCACCAGCCCGGCGAGCATTTCCGGGTCTTCCCGCTCAACAACTGGACGGAGCTCGACATCTGGAATTACATCCTGCGGGAAAACATCGCCATTCCGAGCCTGTACTTCGCCCACGAGCGTGAAGTGATCCGCCGCAACGGTCAAATTCTGGCCTACAGCGAGTACCTGAACCTGCGCCCCGACGAGAAGCCGGAGACCCTGCAGGTCCGCTTCCGGACCCTCGGCGACCTGACGATCACGGGCGCTGTGGAGAGCGATGCCGATACGCTCGAGAAGATCATCGGCGAGGTGGCGGCGGCACGCAAGACGGAACGCGGTGGCCGCATGGACGACAAGCGCAGCCAGTCGGCCATGGAAGACCGCAAGAAAGAAGGCTATTTCTGAGCCGCAACGATCCGAGACACATGGAACAGGGACTTCTCCGCTTCATCACGGCAGGCAGCGTCGACGACGGCAAGAGCACGTTGATCGGCCGCCTTCTCTACGACAGCAAGACCATTTTTGAGGACCAGCTTGAATCGATTGAGCAGGCGTCCACCCAGCGCGGCACGGATGGGGCCGACCTCTCGTTGTTGACCGACGGCTTGCGCGCCGAGCGGGAGCAGGGCATCACCATCGACGTGGCTTACCGCTATTTTGCCACCCCCCGTCGGAAGTTCATCATCGCCGATGCCCCGGGGCACATCCAGTACACCCGCAACATGGTGACGGGCGCTTCCACGGCCGATCTCGCGATCATCCTGGTGGATGCGCGCGCAGGATTGCTCGAGCAGACCCACCGCCACAGCTTCATCACGCACCTCCTCGGCATCAAGCACATGGTGGTGTGTGTCAACAAGATGGACCTCGTCGATTGGAGCCAGGAGCGCTATGACGAGATCGTGGATGCCTTTCGCAGCTTTTCCAGCCGACTCGACATCCCGGACATCAAGTTCATCCCGATCAGCGCGCTGCAGGGGGACAATGTCGTGGACCGGTCCGAGCACATGGCGTGGTATGACGGGCCGACCCTGCTGCACCACTTGGAGCACGTTCACGTGGCCGCGGACCGCAACCTGCAGGATTGCCGATTCCCCGTCCAATACGTCATCCGTCCCCAGACCGATGCGGACCGCGATTTCCGCGGCTATGCGGGCAGGGTCGCCGGCGGGGTCTTCAAGGTGGGGGACGAAGTGGTCGCCCTGCCCAGCGGATTGAGCAGCACGGTGACGTCCATTGCCATCGGCGACAAGCCTGTCGAAAAGGCCTTCCCGCCCCAAAGTGTGGTGATGACCTTGAAGGACGACATCGACCTGAGCCGCGGAGACATGCTGGTTCGTGAAAACAACCAGCCGGGAAGCGTGCAAGACCTCGATGCCCGCATTTGCTGGCTGTCGGAGCAGCCGATGCGTCCGGGAGCCCGGTTCGAAGTCCGCCACACCTCCCGAGAAGCCAAGGCGGTCGTCAAGGAGGTGGTCTACAAGTTGGACATCAACACGCTCCACCGCATCGAGGAGGACATCGAGATCGGCATGAACGACATCGCCCGGGTCCGAATCCGCACGGCAGCGCCAATGCTGGTTGACGACTACCGGCGCAACCGCACAACGGGCTCCTTCATCCTGGTCGACCCAGGAACCCGCCTCACCGTCGCCGCTGGCGTCGTCTACCTCTGACGGCTTCCCTCAGGGGGTGAGGGTCAGGTCATACCAGCAAAAGCCGTCCCATTGGCGCCAGGCTTCCTGGCTGTCATCATAGCGATAGGGCACCATCTCCTCGCAGTCTTCGCTGCAACCGGGGTAGAGGCGGTCGATGTCACCGCTGGTGTCGAGCAGGTACGGAGAATCAAAGGCCTGTCCGTCGATTTCCCACGTCATGGTCGAGTCGGCGCGAAAGGTCATGCGGCCTTCGCCATGGCAGCCGGTCCACGTGTACGGCTCGCCCATGCGCAAATTTGGAAGCGCGTTGGACGTGGCGTCATCCTCGGAGAGTCCGGCCGGCACGTCGGTGGCGTCAGGTTTGATTTGGACCGCATCCGAGACGCCGGGAATGGGGTCGAGGTAGGTCTCCGGTGTGCAGGAAGCCAGGCCGATCGTGACCAAGGCAACAGCGAGGGGTTTCATCAAGTTCATGGTTCCCTCTACGCAGCGGCGCCCCGGGAGGATGCGTCAGCGCATTCCGATAGGGCAGAAAAAAACCGCCCCTCGAATGAGGAACGGTTTCTCTGTACCCAGAACTGGACTCGAACCAGCACGCCCGAAGGCACAGCCGCCTGAAGACTGCGCGTCTACCAATTTCGCCACCTGGGTGTGACACCCGGACTTCTCCGGAAGGGGCGCAAAACTACGTTCAATCAACACGTCCTGCAACCCCTTCTTCTGGGCGGAGGCGCATCAGACTGACTGTCCGCGCATCATCTTGTTCCAATACAAGTAAGGCAGGATGTACTTCTTGAGCCACCAAAGGCGCCGGTCCTCCTTGCTGCTGTCCATGACGAGCATGCGCTTGAGTTTGGGGTCCGGTGTGAAGTTGCTGTCGTAATCGAACTCCGCCAGAACCATTTTGCCGTACCCGGTCACCAACGGGCAAGAGCTGTAGCCGTTGTAGCGCGCGTCGCCGAGGCCTTCCGACGCTTGGAGTCGAATCAGGTTTTCCACCACAATGGGCACCTGCTTCCGAATGGCGGCTCCCGTTTTGGCCGTCGGCAATGCCGCCACATCGCCCAATCCAAAAATGTTGGGGAAGCGCTTGTGTTGCATGGTGCCGTGGTCCACCTCCACCCATCCGGCCTCATTGACCAGGACGCTGTCGCGGACAAAGTCCGGGGCGCGTTGCGGTGGAGCGAGGTGCAGCATGTCGAAATGCAGCCCGATCAATTGGCCATCCCGAGAGACCTCGATGTCCTTGGGATTGTGGATGTCGGCACCTTCGGGAACGTCGTACCATGCGATGCGCTTGTCGCCATCCACTTTCACGAGGCTGTGCTTGAACCGAAGGCAAATGTCCTTGCGGTCGACCACCTCCATCAGCGTTTTGGCCACGGGCTTGACCCCAAAAATGACCCCGCCATTGGTGGCAAAGACGATGTTGGTCTTCTGCCGCACGCCGCTGCGCCGAAATGCGTCGTCGGCGAGGTACATGATTTTCTGTGGCGCACCACCGCACTTGATGGGGGTGGTGGGCTGGGTGAACAAGGCCGTGCCACCCTTGAAGTTGCGGAGCACGTCCCACGTGTGTTGGGGGTCGGTGTAGTTCGAGCACACCACGCCCCGATCGATGGCCTCGCTCAAGCCTTCGACCATGTTCGTGTCGATGCGGATGCCGGGGGCCACCACCAGAAAGTCATAGCTCACCTCGCCGCTGTTGGCGGTGGTGACCTTGTTGTTGTGGGGGTCGAATCCCGTCGCCTTGTCTCGAATCCAGGTGGCCTTTTTGGGCATGATGCTCGCCATGGAGCGCCGTGTCTTGGCCATGTCATAGGCATTGGCACCGACCAACGTCCAGGCAGGTTGATACCAATGGGAGTCAGAAGGCTCGATGACCGCAACATCCGCTCCGGGGCGTTGCTTCAACAATTGGCTGGAGACCATGATGCCGGCCGTGCCGCCACCAATGACCACGAATTCGTGATGTTGCATGTGGGTTCTCAGAAGGTGTGCCCACAAGCTAGGGTGCGGACCGCCCCTCCAATGTCACCAAGGTTACCTTCGAGGGTATGGGGCCGTCACAGGGTGGAAGGGCAGACCCAGTCGCTGACCGGTGTGTCGGTCTCTTTGATGGCCTCGAAGCCGCCGTCCACATCCACGCCATTGTGGTATCCACGGGCCTTCAGAATGCTGCCTGCGATGAGGGAGCGGTATCCGGTCTGGCAGTGCATGAAGAAAGGCGCATCCTTGGGGATGGCAGCGAGGTGCGCATTGAGGTCGGCGAGGGGAATGGTCTCCGCACCAATCACATGCTCGGAGGCGAATTCACCGGGCTTCCGGACGTCCACGACATGGGCGTTTCCCGCGGCCACCTGCGCGGCCAATTCTGCGGCCGAAACGGACTGAATGGCGTCCACTTCCTTTCCTGCGGCCTTCCAAGCGTCCATGCCGCCCTCGAGATGGCCGAGCACTTGGTCGAATCCCACGCGGGAGAGCCGGGTCACGGCTTCTTCCACTTTGTCCGCATCACATACGAGAAGAATCGGCTGGGCGACGTCCACAATCATGGTTCCCACCCAAGGCGCGAAGCTCCCGTCGAGTCCGATGAAGGTGCTCCGTGGGACATGGGCTTTTTTGAAGTCGCCCTTGTCCCGGACATCGAGGATGACCGCGCCTGTCTCGTTGGCGGCGGCATCAAAGGCGTCGGGAGACAGGCCACGGGTGCCTGAACTCAACACGTCATCAATGGGGGCGTATCCCTCCTTGTTCATCTTGACATTGAGCGGGAAGTATGCGGGGGGCGGAAGGAGGCCATCGGTCACCTCTGCAATGAATTCTGCTTTGGTCATGTCCGCACGGAGGGCATAGTTTGTGGCCTTCTGGTCCCCCACAGACCCGATGGTCTCGCTGCTCATGTTCTTGC
>CBFHWV010000104.1:0-5833 GCA_965659565.1 uncultured Flavobacteriales bacterium | reverse complement strand
CATCGATGAACAACACTGCTCGGGTGCTGAACATGCCCTGACGCTCCGCACTGTCGATGACCTCGCGGACGTCTTTGACCCCGCTGCGAATGGCGCTGAGTTGATGGAAAGGGCGGCCGGTGGCTTCCGCCATGAGGCGAGCGAGCGTGGTCTTGCCCACACCCGGCGGGCCCCACAGGATCATGGACGGCAATTGGCCCGCCTTCAGTGCGCGGCGCAACGTGGCATCCGGACCGACGAGGTGCGCCTGTCCGACATACTCCTCGAGGGAACGCGGCCGCATGCGTTCAGCCAGCGGCGCTTCCGGCGTGTTCGGCGCGTTCATTCGGCGGTCGATTCAGGGGTGGGTTGGTCCGTTCGCGCGGCATCCTGCGGAACCTCAACATGGTGGAGGGGCACACCCTCGGGACGGGTGTGCTTCCAACGTGTGTGGGACCACAGCCAGCACGCCGGGTCGTGGCGCAATTGGGCTTCCAACCGATCGTAAGTCGCTTTGAGCAAGGCGCCCTTGGGCCATGCTTGAGGCGTGTCGGTGATCCATTCGTAGTGGACCTCCCAATGTCCGCGCGGCTTGCCCTCGGCCTTGCGCAATCCGAAGAAGACCACCGGCATGTCGTACTTGCGCGCAAACGCCTCCAGCCCGAAGTGCATGGCCGTTTCTTGTCCCATCCACATCGTCCACCACGCTTTTTTGGGGTCCAACGGCCTCTGATCCACGGCCAAGGTCACGGCCTTGGACCTGCCTTTTTCCTCCACCATCCAGGCCGACACCTGTTTCATCTCGACAAGCTCCGTCCCAAACTGGCTGCGTGTGCGCAGGATCAGGTCATCATAGAACGCATTGGACAACCGCTTGTAGACCCCCATGAAGGGCAACGGAAGCGCATCTCCCGCCGTGACCGCATAACGCTCCCAATTGCCGTAATGCCCGCAGGACAGCAGCACGCCCGGCGCTTGATCAGCGTAAGGAGCGAGCACCTCGGGATTGACATGGTGGAACCGCTTGGCGAGTTCGGCCCGATCGGCTTTGAAATGCTTGAGCGACTCCACCACCACCTCCGCGAGGTGGGTGAAGAAATCCCGGGCAATGCGGGTGCGCTCGGCGTCGGACTTCTCCGGAAAGGCCCGTTGAAGGTTGTCCAGCACCACCTTTTTGCGGTATCCGCTCCACCACAGCAGGGTGGCGAGTCCGTCCGCGAGCGGATAGAGCATCCAGTAAGGCAGCCGGCCAATCGGGCCCACGAAGAGGGTGTGAAGCACGCGTGTCATCCGGCAGAAATTCGAAGCCCGTCCTCGCCGAGAAAAACACCTCGGGGAAGGTCCGTCGCTACATCTCGGTGCTGTCCGAGTAAGTGGCTGATGTGGGTGAGATAGGCTTCTCCTGGGCCCACCCGCTCGATGACTTCGAGGGCCTCGTCGAGGTTGAAGTGGCTGATGTGCTTTTCCTTGCGCAGCGCATTGATCACCAACACCTCCACGCCCTCGAGCCGGTCCCAAGTCTCCGGAGCAAACGCATTGGCATCGGTGATGTAGGCGATGGGGCCGATTCGGAACCCCAACACGGGCAGCTTATAGTGCTTCACAGGCAAAGGGACGATGTCCACCCCGCCCACATTCAGTGGAGCTTCATTCAGGTCGTTCAAGCGGACCCGGGGCACACCCGGGTAGGGATTCTCGGCAAAGACGTAGTGAAATTCCCGACGCAGTGCTTGTTGAACGCGCGGGGTGGCATAGACGTCCATGTCTCGCTTCTGGCGGAAATTGAATGCGCGCACATCGTCCAACCCCGCCACATGGTCCTTGTGTTCATGCGTGAAGAGCACCGCGTCGAGCTGTTGGACCCGGGCCCGCAGCATCTGCTGGCGGAAGTCCGGCCCGGTGTCGATGACGAACGTCCGTTTCCCCTCGGGGGCATGGTCGCCGTCCACCTCGAACATGGCGCTCGAACGGAGCCGCTTGTTGCGCGGATCTGGCGAGGCGCAGACGTCACAATCGCAGGCGATGACCGGAACCCCTTGGGAGGTGCCGGTGCCAAGAAGGGTGAGGTGGACGCCCATGTTGGGCAAAGTTAAACCGAGGCCGGTCCGGGGGTCCGGGTTTCAGTGGGTACCTTTGAACCAACTCCTTACGCCCCCATACCGTGGAACCCAACCGTGTCGTCCTGTCGGCCAAGCAAAAGGCCTTGCGGATCAACATGAATCACGATCTCTACGGCACCTTTGCCGAGATCGGAGCTGGACAGGAAGTGGTCCGCCATTTCTTCCGAGCCGGCGGTGCCAGTGGCACCATCGCCAAGACCATCAGCGCATACGACAAGGATTTCAGCGACGCCATTTACGGTGTGGAAGAATCCGGCCGATATGTCTGCGAGGCCCGGGTGCAAAAAATGCTCGACCACGAGTACCGGCTTTGCGAAGAGCGGTTGCCACGGGAAAAGCACCCGACCAAGAAGTACTTCGCCTTTGCCAACACGGTGGCCACGATCAACTACCACAAGACGATCGAGGGTCACGGCTGGTTCGGCATGCGGTTTCAAACCGGCCCGAACAAGGCCCCCAACACCGTGGTGCTCCACGCGCGGTTCCACGAGTCCGACGCCCTGCTTCAACACGCCACCATTGGCGTGCTCGGGGTCAACCTGATTTACGGCTGCCATTTCCTGTACAAGCAGCCCAACGACCTGCTGCAAAGCCTGTACGACGAATTGGACCGCGACAGGATCGAGATCGACACCATTCAAATGGACGGTCCGGACTTCGCCGGGGTGGACAACCGACTGCTCTCCCTGCAGCTCGTCAAGCACGGCATGACCGACGCGGTCATCTTCTCTCCGGATGGCCGCAACCTCCAGGCCGCCGATGTGCTCTACAAAAAGAACATCCTCGCGATCCGGGGCAGCTTCAGACCTGTGACCAAGGTGAACCTGGACATGATGCAGCGCGGCCTGACCCTGTTCAAGGAGGAGAAGCGCGTGGATCAGGCCAAGATTCAGCTGCTGTTCGAAATCACCCTCAACAACCTCAAAGCCGAAGGGGACATCGACGAAAAAGACTTCCTCGATCGCGCGGACATCCTCTGTTCGCTGGGCCAAACCGTGCTCATTTCCAATTACCAGGAGTACTACAAACTCATCGAGTACTTCTCCCGCTACACCAAAAAGCGGATGGGGGTCATCATGGGGGGCAATGCGTTGATGGACCTCTTCAACGAGCGTTATTACCGCGACCTCAATGGCGGCATCTTGCAGGCCTTCGGCGTCATGTTCAGTCGGGACCTCAAGGTGTATGCCTATCCGTGGCACGATGGCGACAATGACGTGCTCATCCGCACGGACAACGCCCCGATTCACCCGCGCATCAAGCCGCTCTACGACTACCTGCTCTTCAACAAGCGGATTTCGGACATCCAACTGGACGACCTGTCCCTCTTGGACATCTTCAGCGTGGAAGTGCTCCGCATGATCCGCGATGGAGAAAGCGGGTGGGAAGACATGGTCCCCCACCCTGTGGACCACATCATCAAGCGCAACCGCTTGTTTGGCTACAACGGCCCGGCACCGGTCGATCCCGGCCTGGCCGACGCTGCATTGCTCAACTGAGCTGAGCTGTTTTGCAGCCAAGAAAAAAGGCGGCCTCAGGGCCGCCTTTTTCTTGTCGCGAACGGAAGGGGATCAATCCACCACTTCCGCCTCCGTGGCTTCTCCGGCCTCGGTCAGCTTGTCGAACTCGTCCTGAGAACCGACCACCATGTCGTGCCACTTGCGGACACCGGTTCCCGCAGGAATCAGGTGACCCACAATCACGTTCTCCTTGAGGCCGCCGAGGTAATCCTCCTTGGCGCTCACGGCCGCTTCGTTCAACACCTTCGTCGTCTCCTGGAAGGAAGCCGCCGAGATGAAGGACTTGGTCTGGAGCGACGCGCGGGTGATGCCCTGCAGCAACGGACGGGCCGTGGCTGGCAACGCTTCACTGGCTTCAACGAGCTTTCCGTCGTTGCGGCGAATGGCGCTGTTCTCGTCACGAAGCTGACGGGCGGACACCATCTGGCCCTCCTTGAACTCCGTGCTGTCACCGGCGTCGGTCACGACCACCATGCCGAACATGCGGTCGTTCTCGTCGATGAAGTCGGCCTTCTCGACAAACTGCTTCTCGAGGAAGCGGGTGTCCCCCGGATCCTCCACGACCACCTTCTTCATCATCTGACGAACGATGACCTCAAAGTGCTTGTCGTTGATCTTCACACCCTGCAGGCGGTAGACCTCCTGGATTTCGTTCACGAGGTATTCCTGAACCGCCGTTGGGCCCTTGATCGACAAGATGTCAGCTGGGGTGGTGGCTCCATCGGACATCGGCATGCCGGCCTTTACGAAGTCGTTCTCCTGAACGAGAATGTGCTTGGCCAATGGCACGAGGTACTTGCGCTTCTCACCAGTCCGGCTTTCCACAATGATTTCGCGGTTGCCCCGCTTGATCTTGCCGTAGGACACAATGCCGTCGACCTCCGACACCACGGCCGGGTTGGACGGGTTCCGGGCCTCGAAGAGCTCAGTCACCCGCGGCAGACCTCCCGTGATGTCACCGGACTTGCCGGCCACACGTGGAATCTTCGCAAGGATGGCTCCCGCTCCGACCTTGTCGCCTTCTTGCACGCTGACGTGCGCGCCCACAGGCAAGGAATACACCTTCAGCACTTCCTTCTTCGGTCCCACAATGTGGATGGCCGGGTTCTTCTTCTTGTCCTTGGTCTCCGTGATGACGATTTCGCGGAAACCGGTCTGCTCGTCCAGCTCCTCGCGGAAGGTCACCCCTTCTTCGATCATGTCGAAGGCAATGGTGCCTTCCTCCTCGGAGATGATGGCGTTGTTGTAGGGGTCCCAGGTACAAATCAGGTCGCCCTTCTTGATCTTCTTGCCACTCTTGACGTGAAGCACACCTCCATAGGGCAGGTTCGTGGAGCTCAGCGTGATGCCGATTTCCTTGTCGACCACCTTGAATTCCGTGGAGCGGGACACGACGATCGTCTCGACCTCACCTTCAGGCGTGGTGCGCTGGACCGTCCGCAAGTCCTCGAGCTCCACCACACCTTCCTGGCGGGCGGTGATCTCGTTCTCGTCGGAAATCTTCGAAGCCGTACCACCCACGTGGAACGTACGCAGCGTCAACTGCGTTCCAGGCTCCCCGATGGACTGTGCTGCGATCACACCCACAGCCTCGCCCTCCTGAACGAGTCGGTTGGTGCTCAGCGCCCGGCCGTAGCACTTGGCACAGACGCCTTTGCGGCTCTCGCAAGTGAGCACAGAGCGCATCTCCACCTCGTCGATGCCGGCCTCCTCGATGGTGGCCGCAATGGCTTCGGTGAATTCCTCGCCCGAAGCCACGATCACATCGCCAGTCTCGGGATGGTGCACATCCAACACGCTCGTGCGGCCAATGATGCGGTCCGCCAGCGACTCGACCACCTCCTCATTCTTGCGGAGGGCGGTGGCATGGAGACCGCGGATGGTGCCGCAATCGTACTCGTTGATGATCACGTCCTGGGCCACGTCCACGAGACGGCGGGTCAGGTAACCCGCGTCAGCCGTCTTCAACGCCGTGTCGGCCAGACCCTTACGGGCACCGTGCGTAGAGATGAAGTACTCCAAGATGGACAGGCCCTCCTTGAAGTTGGACAGAATGGGGTTCTCAATGATGTCCTGACCACCGGCTGCGCTGGACTTCTGCGGCTTGGCCATCAGGCCCCGCATGCCGCTCAGCTGGCGGATCTGCTCCTTGGAACCACGGGCTCCAGAGTGCATCATCATGTAGATGGAGTTGAAGCCCTGCTTGTCGGTCTC
>CBFHWV010000103.1:0-5914 GCA_965659565.1 uncultured Flavobacteriales bacterium | reverse complement strand
CAAGCACGTGAAGCCGAGCCCTGCCAGCCCTCAAGGTGGCATCGAGAAGAAAGAAGCGCCGATCCACATCTCCAATGTGATGGTGATGGACGGTGACGGAAACGCCACCCGTGTCGGCCGCCGTCGTGGTGATGATGGCAAGCTGGCCCGCTACAGCAAGAAATCCGATCAAACGCTGAACTGATGAGCTACGTACCCCGACTCAAGCAGCAGTACGACGAGACCGTCGTCCCGAAGCTCCAGGAGCGCTTCGAATACAAGAGCTCCATGCAGGTGCCACAGATCGAGAAGATTTGCCTGAACCAAGGTTTGGGAAAGGCGATTGCCGACCGCAAAATCGTGGACGGTGCCTTGGCTGAGCTGGCCCAAATCACTGGTCAGAAGGCGGTGGCCACGTACTCCACCAAGGACGTGTCCAACTTCAAGCTGCGTAAAGGCATGCCCGTGGGTGCCCGCGTGACGCTCCGTCGCGAGCGCATGTACGAATTCCTCGATCGCCTGATTCATGTCTCCCTGCCGCGTACGCGCGATTTCCAAGGGGTCAAGGCCACTGGCTTTGACGGACGTGGCAACTTCAGCTTCGGCATCCAAGAGCAGATCATTTTCCCGGAAATCGACCTCGACAAGGTGAAGCACCTCAATGGCATGCACATCACCATCGTCACGAACGCCCGCACCAATGAGGAAGCCAAAGAGCTCCTGGCGGCATTCGGTTTCCCCTTCAAGAAGAACTGATACGATATGGCCAAGGAATCCATGAAAGCGCGAGAGCGCAAGCGTGAGCGACTCGTCGCCCGCTACGCCGCCAAGCGCAAGGCATTGAAGGAGGCAGGGGACTGGGATGCCCTGCAAAAGCTCCCGCCAAACTCTTCCCCGGTGCGTCTGCACAACCGTTGCCAATTGACGGGTCGTCCCCGCGGTTACATGCGTCAATTCGGCATCAGCCGTGTGACCTTCCGCGAAATGGCGCTCGAAGGCAAGATCCCCGGAGTCAAAAAAGCAAGCTGGTAAGTCATGCATTCAGATCCGATCGCAGATTTTCTGACGCGCATTCGCAACGGGCAGATGGCCGGCCACAAAGTGGTCGAGATTCCCGCGTCCAACATGAAGAAGGAGATCACCAAGATCCTCTTCGACAAGGGCTACATCCTCTCCTACAAGTTTGTGGAAGAAGGACCGCAGGGCACCATCAAGATCGCGTTGAAGTACCACCCCAAGACGCGCCGTCCCGCCATCACTGAGATGCAGCGGATGAGCAAGCCTGGCCTGCGGACCTACCGCGGTGCTGGCGACTTGCCGCGCATCTTGAATGGCTTGGGCATCTCCATCCTCAGCACGTCCAAGGGCGTGATGACCGACAAGGAGGCCAAGCACATGAACGTCGGAGGCGAGGTCCTCTGCTACGTGTATTAATCCGAAGAACCGAAGGAACATGTCCAGAATTGGAAATGCCCCAGTTGCCATCCCGTCCGGCGTGACCGTTGCGGTCGAAGGCAATGTCTTCAAGGTCAAGGGACCCAAAGGCGAGCTTGAGCAAGCGTTCGACACCGCCATCACCGTGACTGTAGAGGAGAATCAGGTGACATTCAGCCGCCCATCCGACCTGCCGGACCACCGTGCCAAGCACGGCTTGTACCGTTCGCTGTGCGCAGGCATGGTGGAAGGTGTGACCAATGGGTACAAGAAAGAGCTCGAGCTCGTCGGTGTGGGTTTCCGTGCCCAAGCTTCCGGTCAGCAGCTCACTTTGGCCCTTGGATACAGCCACCCAATCATCATCGAATTGCCGAAAGAGGTCAAGGTGGCGGCGGACTCTCCGAAGGGATCCAACCCCAAGGTGACCCTCGAATCCCACGACAAGCAGCTCATCGGCACTGTGGCCGCCAAGATTCGTTCCCTGCGGAAGCCTGAGCCTTACAAAGGCAAAGGTGTCCGTTACGTCGACGAGTACATCCGCCGCAAGGCCGGTAAGTCCGCAGCCAAGTAATCGCAACCGAGATGTCAGCCAGCAAAAAACTCAAGACCCGCATGCGCATCAAGACGCGCATCCGTGGCAAGATCAGCGGAACGACCGAGCGTCCGCGTCTGACGGTCTTCCGTTCCAACAAGCAGATTTACGCCCAGGTGGTGGACGACCTGACCGGGAAGACGTTGGCCAGCGCCAGCTCCCGTGCCATCGCGGAAGCCAGTGGCGTTGCCAAAATCGAGCAGGCCAAGATGGTCGGAGCCAAGGTGGCCGAGGCCGCCAAGGCAGCCGGTGTCGAAGCCGTTGTGTTCGACCGCAATGGATACCTCTACCACGGCCGGGTGAAGAGCCTCGCCGATGCCGCTCGCGAAGGCGGACTCCAATTCTGATACTGAGATGAGAGACAACAACAACCGTCGGCGCAACGACCGGGACAACCAGCCCGAGAGCGACATCAAGGATCGTTTGGTCACCATCAACCGTTCGACCAAGACCACCAAAGGTGGCCGCACGTTCACCTTCACTGGTATTGTCGTCGTTGGCGATGAGAAAGGCAAGGTGGGCCATGGCGCTGGTCGCAGCCGCGAAGTCGTGACCGCCATCCAGAAAGGCATTGAGGATGCCAAGAAGAACATGGTGGAAGTGCCCGTCATCAATGGCACGGTTCCCCACGCTCAAGAGGCTGTGTTTGCAGGAGCCCGCGTGCTCGTCAAACCCGCCACCCCGGGTACGGGTGTGATCGCGGGAGGCGCCATGCGTGCCGTGCTCGAGAGCGCAGGCATCAAGGACGTCCTCGCGAAGTCCCTCGGTTCTTCCAACACTCAAAACGTGGTGAAGGCCACCTTCAAGGCCCTCACGATGATGCGCAGCGCGTCCGACGTGGCTGACCTGCGCGGCATCTCTGTCCACCGCGTCTTCAACGGATGAGCACCATGGCCAAGATCAAGATCACCCAGGTGCGCAGCGCCATCAACCGTCCGAAGCGTCAGAAGTTGACCCTTCAGGCCCTCGGGCTCAAGAAACTCAACAACCCAGTGGAGCATGAAGCCACCCCCCAGATTTTGGGCATGGTGCGCAAAGTGAACCACCTGATCAAGGTTGAAGAACTCTAATCCCCAACCAGCACAAACATGAATCTCAACAGCCTCAAGCCGGCAAAAGGTTCCATCAAGCAGCGCAAGCGAGTTGGTCGTGGTGAAGGCTCCGGACACGGAGGAACCTCCACACGCGGTCACAAAGGCGCCAAGTCCCGTTCCGGCTACAAGTCAAAGATTGGATTTGAGGGCGGTCAAATGCCGCTCCAGCGCCGTGTCCCGAAGTTCGGTTTCAAAAATCCGAACCGCGTCGCGTACAAGGGCATCAACCTCGATACGCTCCAAGAGTTGATCGAGCGCAAGTCCCTCACCGAGATCACCCCGGCCCTCCTCGTGGAGAACGGCCTCGCCCAGAAGAAGGACCTCGTGAAGATCCTCGGACGCGGAGAGCTCAAGTCCGGCATCAAGGTCACTGCACACAAATTCTCTGCCACTGCACAGGCCGCCATCGAAGGCGCCGGCGGCAGCATTGAAGCCATTTCCTGATCATGGGACGCTTTTTCAAGAAACTGCGGGACATCTGGTCCCACGAGGAGTTGCGCAAGCGCCTGGGAATCACCCTCGGCTTCATTCTGGTTTACCGGATTGGCAGCTTCATTGTGATTCCTGGTGTCGACAGTGACACGCTGCAGGAGCAGATGAGTGCCTTGGGTGGCGGAGGTTTGGGAGACATCCTTTCCCTCTTCACCGGTGGTGCTTTCTCCCGCGCCTCCATTTTTGCCTTGGGCATCATGCCTTACATCTCGGCGAGCATCATCATGCAGCTCATGGGCCTTGCGGTTCCGAGCATCCAGAAGATGCAAGCAGAGGGCGAGAGCGGACGCAAGAAGATCAACCAGTGGACCCGCTTCCTGACCATTGCCATCACGTTGGTTCAGGCTCCGGGATACTTGGCCTCTTCCGTGGTGTCTGTGCCGGGAGCCGTGGCGAATCCGACGGCGTTCTGGTGGTTCAGTGCGGTGCTCATCTTGACGAGCTCCACGTTGCTCATCATGTACCTCGGTGAGCGCATCACGGAGCGCGGTGTTGGAAATGGCATCAGCTTGCTGATCATGATCGGCATCATCGCCACCTTCCCACAGGCCATCATCCAGGAATTCAACCACCCGGACACCAACCTGTACTTCTTCCTCGTGGAGATCGCTGCCCTGCTCGTGGTGATCGGCCTGTCGGTGGCACTCGTGCAAGCCGTGCGGAAGGTCCCGGTCGAGATGACCCGCCTTCAAGGCAACTCCGGACCGACGTATCTGCCACAAGGTGCCGCGGCGCGCAGCTACATCCCATTGAAGGTGAATTCCTCCGGTGTGATGCCCATCATCTTCGCCCAGGCCATCATGTTCGTGCCGCTCTACCTCACCCAGAGTGAGAGCTTGGCGGACAATGAGGTGCTGATTGCCCTCGGAGACTTCAACGGGTTCTGGTACAACCTGCTGTTCTTCCTGATGATTGTGGCCTTCACGTACTTCTACACGGCCATCACAGTCAATCCGCAACAAATGGCGGACGACCTGAAGCGCCAGAACAACTTTGTCCCAGGCGTCAAGCCGGGGCGTCCCACGATGGAGTTCCTCGACAATGTGATTTCCAAGATCACGTTGCCCGGCGCCATCTTCTTGGGCCTGATTGCCATCCTGCCGGCCATCGTCTTCACGGCGAACCTGACCCATGCGCAGGCATTCAGCATCTTCTTCGGTGGCACCTCGCTGCTGATCATGGTGGGCGTCATTCTCGACACCCTCCAACAAATTGAAAGCTACCTGTTGTCCCGTCAATACGACTCCCTCATGGAATCCGGAAAGCTCCGGGGCCGTCAAGGGACGAGTGTGAGCGGAATGGCGGGCTGATCGGAATGGCAAGAGGACGGATACAGGTTCGCACCGAATCCGAAATCGAGCTTCTCCGAGCAAGTTCTTTGCTTGTCGGTAGAACCTTGGCCGAAGTGGCCAAGCTGATTCAACCCGGGGTGACCACCGCGGAGCTGGATCAGGTGGCGGAAACGTTCATCCGGGATCACGGCGCAGTGCCGGGATTCAAAGGGTACAACGGTTTCCCTGCCACGCTCTGTACTTCCGTGAACCACCACGTGGTCCACGGAATTCCCAACCACGACCCCCTTCAAGATGGTGACATTGTCTCCGTCGATTGTGGGGTGCTGATGGAGGGGTACTATGGCGACAGCGCTTACACCTTCATGGTGGGAGACGTCAAGCCGGAAGTGCGCCGCCTGCTGCAGGTGACCCAGGAATGCCTGGAGGATGCCGTTGCAGAGGCCGTTGTGGGCAACCGCATCGGAGACATCGGCTGGGCTGTTCAAGAGCACGCAGAAGCCTCAGGCTATGGCGTGGTTCGAGAACTGGTCGGACATGGATTGGGAACCCATCTGCACGAGCCGCCGGAAGTGCCCAATTATGGGCGTCCGGGCAACGGTGTGAAGCTGCAAGAGGGGATGGTCCTCGCGATTGAGCCGATGATCAACCTCGGCCGAAAGGAGGTGGTGCAGGAAAGCGACGGATGGACCATCGCCACAGCGGACGGTTTGCCCAGCGCACACTTCGAACACGACGTGGTTGTGCGAGAAGGAGAGGTGGAAGTTCTATCGACATTCAAGTGGATTGAGGAGGCCCTAGGGGCAGTGCAGGCGGGTTGAGGAGCAACAAACGAAAAACGAAACGAAACAGAAAACGGCATGGCCAAACAAGCGTCGATCACCCAGGATGGCACCATTACCGAAGCCCTCGGGAACGCAATGTTCCGTGTAGAGCTCGAGAATGGGCATGTCATCACGGCGCACATCTCCGGGAAGATGCGGAAGTTCTACATCAAGATTCTCCCCGGTGACCGGGTCCGTGTGGACATG
>CBFHWV010000102.1:0-5978 GCA_965659565.1 uncultured Flavobacteriales bacterium | reverse complement strand
GGAGGACCTGGTCGAATTGCTGGGCGAGCGCCCTTGGGCGGAGAAAGCGCCTGCGGCCAAGGAGGTGCCTGCAGCAGATGCCGGTGCCGAGGCCTTGCCGGAAGCCCCAGGGGGACCCGCCACAGGGGACGCCGAGGTGGCGGAACCCAAAGCGGCTGAGGCGGCAAGCGATGCCCCCGCCGAGGATGACGCCGATGCGGTGGACGGCGACGATGCGGCCAAGGCCGACGACAACGCGGCTTGACATGGAAGGGTGGACCCTCATTCGAAAGGTGTCTCAGCCGTTCCAGGCGGATTTGCTGAAAGCGACCTTGGAAGGGCAGGGCATCCCGGCGCTGATTCTCAACAAGCGGGACAGCAGCTACGGCATGTTTGGTGAGGTGGAAGTCCATGTTGGACAATCCGATGCCGAGCGGGCAGCCGAGGTGTTGGCCGCATTGGATGGTCCGTCCGAAGGGGCATGAGTGAGGCCAAGTCGGACCTGCCGTTGAGGGCCAGGACGGGCGTGCTGTTGGTGGTGGCCATGTTGGCGGCCATGCTGGCCGGACCTTGGGCTTACGCCGGATTCTTGTTCCTGATTTGGATGGTGGGGGCCCGGGAGGCCACCCAGCTGTTGCGCAAAGGAATGGCCGGGCCAGTGGCGCTGATGGCGGTCGCAGGGGCTGGAATCTGGGCGCTGGCCGTGTTGGGGCTGGCCGGCATCGCTTGGAGCCAAGGCGCGTACTCGCCTTGGATGCCGCTGGGATGGTTCATCTTGATTTGGCTCAACGATACGGGGGCCTATTTCGCCGGCCGCAGTCTGGGCCGACACAAGTTGGCGCCCGCCATCAGTCCCGGAAAGACCTGGGAAGGTTGGGCCGGAGGGCTGTTGGCCAGCATGGGGGCGGCCCTGTTGCTTGCGGCATGGATGCCCGCTGAAGCGCCGTGGTGGATTCTCGCACTGGTGGTGTCGGTGATGGGGCCGGCGGGGGATTTGACCGAGAGTGCGCTGAAGCGCCGAGCAGGGGTCAAGGACTCCGGCACGCTGCTTCCTGGGCACGGCGGCATTCTGGATCGGTTCGATTCGCACATCTTCGCAGCGCCGTTGGCCGCCATTGTCCTTCGGCTTTTCTGAACCACACCAGATGTACATCCATTCCGCGGGATACCGCGTGATCCTCGTCTTTTTCGTCCTGCTCGTCCTGTTGGCCGTGCTCGTCCATTTCATCCCCGGCATGCCCTCCTGGTTGGAGTGGGCGTTGCGCGGGGCCTTTTTGTTGCTCTTCTGCCAAGTCCTGTGGTTTTTCCGAATTCCACCGCGGCCATTCGATGCGGCGCCCAACGAGGTGACCGCGGTCAGCGATGGCAAAGTGGTGCTGGTGGAAGAAGTCGACGAGCCCGAGGTGATCGGGGGCAAGGCCATCAAGATTTGTGTCTTCCTGAGCATCTTCGATGTGCATGCCCAATGGGCGCCGATTGGCGGAAAACTGGAGTATTTCAAATACCACGAAGGCGAGTATTTGGTGGCGTGGCATGAAAAGTCCTCCACCCTCAATGAGCGGACCACGTTTGCCCAGCGCACGCCATCGGGCTTGGTGGTGTGGCGCCAGATTGCCGGTGCAGTGGCGCGCCGCATCCGTTGGTTTGTGGAGGAAGGAGATCAAATCGAGCACGGACAGGAAAGCGGCTTCATCTTGTTTGGGTCCCGGATTGACCTCTACCTGCCGCTCGACTCCGACATCCTGGTCAAACCTGGCGACCGCGTCGTCGCCCGTTCCACTGTGCTCGCAAGGTTGAAGGAGGTGCATTAACTTCCGCACTCCGGTCTATCCGGAGCAACCTGAATACCATGCGCCATACCCTTCTTCTCGCGTCCGTTCTGATGGCGGCCGCTTCAGCCTTGCAGGCCCAATTCATTCCCCTCACTGAAACCCAGAAAGTGGCAGCCCCGACAGCGGCGGTCAACATGACTGGTGAAGAGGTCATCCCTTACCAGCCTTTGGCCGGACAAGGGGTTGGAGACATCGACCACCTGCAATCCCGCGAGTTGGTCATCCAACGTCAAATCATCGGCCTGACGCAATATGACTTGCAGTCCAACTATGCTGTGGACGACCGCATGTTCAGCTCTTCCGACGGTGTGAGCGCTGGTTGGATCATGTCCCTCGAGACGTCCCCCTTCAGCGACCGCGGAACGGGGTACAACTTCAAGGATGGCGGCATGGACATGGACTGGGGGGAAACCCCGTATGACCGCATCGAGGACGTCCGCATTGGATGGCCTTCGCTCGGTCACCTCGCCAACGGCACTGAGTTTGCCATCAGCCACGGCAGCACGGGTGGTCTCGTGATGGCGTCCCGCGATGCCATCGGCAGCGGCGAATGGAGCACCACCACCCTCCCTGCGTTGACCGCAGAGGATGGCACCGACATCTGGCACCTTTGGCCACGGGCCACCGTGGGCGGCTCAGACGGCAACACGATTCACGCCATTGGCATCACGGCTCCAGAAGGAAACGGCGGTGTCCTCTACAATGGCCAAGACGGAGCCATCTTCTACATGCGCTCCACCGACGGCGGTGCCAATTGGGACATCAACACCTTCGCCGAGCTCGACACGGCTTCCTTCGCGGGCGGCTTTGTGGCCGACTCCTACGCCATTCACGCTGAGGGCGACAAAGTGGCCTTCGCCGTCTTTGGCGGGTTTGATGACACGTTTGCCATGATCTCGGAAGACAACGGCGAGACGTGGACCTATGAAACCATCATCGACTTCCCTGTCGACAACTACATCGTGGATTCCGGCGCCCTGCTCGATACGACCATTGCCGACGACATTGATGCCAATGGCAATGCGATGTTCTATAACTCGGACCGCGCAGGAGACGTTCTTGTCGACGAGGCCGGTGGGGTGCACGTCTTCTATGGCCGCATGTTCTACGCCGACAGCGACACGACGGACGCTACAACAAGCTACTACCCGTACACCAATGGCCTCGATTACTGGCGTCCGGACATGGGAGCGGACAGCGCGATGACCATCGCGTATGCCTACGACATCGACGGGAGTGGCACCTTGGATTATGAGGACGAGATCGCCGGCTACTTCGTGGGCATCAGTTCGCAGGCTTCTGCAGGCCAAGTGGTGGAGTCCAACACCATTGTGGTGGCCTACAGCGCGTTGATGGAGAACTTCTCAACGGGCATCCAGAACTACCGCCACTGCTATGTGGTCCACTCGACCGACCTGGGGCAGACCTGGAACAGCGAGTCCGCTTGCGACGTGACGCCGGACTTGGACTTTGACTTGATTGAAGCTGTGTATCCGTGCATTCCCCCGCGCATCCACAATGGCGAACTCAACTTGAGCTTCCAGCGTGACTTTGAGCCGGGCCTGCACGTGCGTGGCGATGAAGATCCCATTGACGTCAACGACATCGTGGGGCTCACCATGTCTGTGGAGGACCTCGACGATTGTGCGGACGTGGAATTCGAAGACTACGTGGGCGTGGGGGACATTGCCGAAGTCGGTTTTGGCCTGTTCCCGAATCCTGCCGATGCTGTGGTGGAAGTGGTGCTCGACGAGCTGCTGCTGGGCGCCGAAGTGCGCATCCGCGACATGGGCGGTCGCCTTGTGCGTTCCGAACAGGTGCAAGGCAAGGTGGCGCGCATGGACGTGTCTGACCTGACGCCGGGCATCTACACCGTGGAGGTGAGCGGCTCTGGTGCGCGCAGCATCGAGCGCCTCTCCATCCGTTGATCATGGCTGCCGGAGCGGTCTTGGTGGAAGTGGTCTCCATCGGCGATGAGTTGCTGATTGGACAAACCACCAACACCAATGCTGCCTGGATGGGCCGTGTGCTCGAAGCCGAGGGCTGGCGGGTTGGCCGGTGTGTGACCATCGCAGATGAGCGGGAGGTCATGCTCGAGGCGATTCGCGCTGCGGAATCGAGGGCAGACCTGGTGTTGATCACGGGCGGGCTGGGCCCCACACGAGATGACATCACGAAGCATGTCTTGTGCGAGCACTACCAGACGACCCTGGTGCGGCATCCGGACATCGAGGCGCGCATCGTGACGTGGTTCGAGCGCCGGGGGCGGCAAGTGCTGCAAGTGAACCGGGACCAGGCGTTGTTGCCGGAGGTCTGTCAGGTCTTGGACAATCCCAAAGGGACGGCCAGCGGCATGTGGTTTGACCGCCCCGGTGGGGTGACGGTGTCCATGCCGGGCGTGCCTTACGAAATGGAGCACATCATGACCCACGGGGTGATCCCGAGCATGCAGGCGCGGCTCCAAGCCGAGGGGCGTTCTTCTGTTCGGGCGCACCGGAGCCTGCTCACGATGGGCACGGGCGAAAGCCAACTGGCCGCCCGGGTGGAGGATTTGGAGACCGCGTGGAATGCGGCGGGCATCAACATGGCCTACTTGCCGAGCCCGGGCAGCGTGCGCATTCGACTGACCGCAGAGGGGGAGGCTGTCCAGAAACTGGAGGAGGCCCATGCCACCTTGTGTGACCGCCTGTCTGAATTTGTGGTGACCCGAGATGGGCGCCCCGTGGAAGAGGCGTTGGCCGCTGCCTTGGTCCAGCACCGCATGACGTTGGCTGTGGCGGAGAGCTGCACGGGGGGCGCCCTTGGGGCAGCCTTGGTGGCCCGGCCTGGGGCCAGTGCCCATTTTGTGGGCGGTGTGCAGGCGTATGCCAATTCGGCCAAATCGGCCATGCTTGGCATCCCGGAAGACATGTTGGTGCGCCACGGGGCGGTGTCGGAACCGGTGGCCAAGGCCATGGCAGAAGGGGCCCGTCGCAAGCTTGGCGCGGACTGGGCGTTGGCCATTACCGGGGTGGCTGGACCCGATGGTGGGACCGATGCCAAGCCCGTCGGGACGGTATTCATCGCGTGTGCTGGCCCGGACAGGACCGTTTGTCAGCGCCATCAATTTGGCCGAGACCGCGCACGCAATCAGGGCATGAGCGTCCGGGCGGCTTGTCAATTGGCGTTGCAAGAATGTCAATCTTGGGCGTCGACCACAGAATCGAAGGGTGTGGGGGTTGCGGATTCGCCTTGAAAAGCGCACCTTTGCACTCCCGAAAAATTCGGGACTTCATTACGAACCACGGATAGCACTCCCCATGAGCCGCATTTGTCAGTTGACCGGTAAGAAAGTGATGGTCGGAAACAACGTTTCCCACTCCAACCGTCGCACCAAGCGCCGTTTCTACCCCAACCTGTTCAAGAAGCGCTTCTTCATTCCTGAGGAAGACCGCTGGGTGACCCTTCGCGTCAGCGCTTCCGGCATGCGCAACATCAACCGCCTCGGCGTGTTGGGCGCCATCGCCAAAGCCAAGGAGAAAGGCACGTGGACCGAGGCCTGATTCCTTGAATCCCGCCCATGAAAAAGCCCCGCCATTGAGCGGGGCTTTTTCGTAGCCGGCTTTTCGGCCGAAGGGGGCTCAGTTGTTCCCCAGGATGATGGGCAGGCCGTCTTCACCGCCACCGACCACCACGACCTTGCTGTTGGGGCTTTCTGCCAATTTCTGGGTGGCTTCGATCCCTTTCCAGCGCAGCAGCTCGTCGGAGATGCCCTTCGAGACAATTTCCTGGAAGTCCCGGATGCCCGCGGCCTCGATGCGCTTGCGGTCCGCCTCCTTGGATTCTTTTTCCAGACGGAACTCGTATTCCAGACTTTCCTGCTCCTGTTGCAGCTTCCGCTCAATGGCTTCTTCCAAGGTCTGGGGGAGTCGAATGTTGCGGATCAGAACGTCGTTGAGCTGGATGAAGTTGGCCTCGAGCTTCTCTTCGAGGCGGGATTGGATTTCCTCTTGGATTTGCTCGCGCTTGGAGGTGTTAATCTCCTCAGGGAGGTACTTGGAGATGACTTCCCTCGACACGGACCGGACCGCCGGAAGGATCACGTTTTCCTCATAGCCTCGGCCCCGCTCCACTTCGAGCGCGCCGAGTGAGGCGAGCACGGGCTGGTGAAACACCGTCATGTCGAGC
>CBFHWV010000101.1:0-6137 GCA_965659565.1 uncultured Flavobacteriales bacterium | reverse complement strand
CCTTGAGGGGGCGGTTGTCCAGCGCAGAAGGCAGCCGAAACCCGTGTTCGACCAGGGACACTTTCCGGGACCGGTCTCCGCCATACATCGCCCCCACTTGCGGAACGGTGACGTGGCTCTCGTCGACCACGAGGAGGAAGTCGTCTGAGAAGTAGTCCAAGAGGCAGAACGGACGCTGACCGGGCTTGCGGCGGTCAAAGTACCGGCTGTAGTTCTCGATGCCGCTGCAGAATCCCAGTTCCCGCATCATCTCCAAGTCGTGGGTTGTTCGCTCCTCCAGGCGTTTGCCCTCGATGAACCGGCCTTGGTCGTTGAACCATTGCACCTGTTTGGCCATGTCCTGCTGGATCTCCCAGATGCACTGGTGTAGCGTCTCCTTGCCCGTGACAAAGAGGTTGGCGGGGTAGATCCGAAGGGACTCGAACACGTGCAGTGTGGAGCCCTGTTCAGGGTCAATGGTCTCGATGCGTTCAATTTCATTGCCCCAGAAGTGAATGCGGACCGCGTGGTCGGCATAGGCGAGGAACACATCGACCACATCTCCATTCACGCGGAAAGAGCCGCGGTTGAATTCGCCCCGCGTCCGGTGGTACAGGCTCTCCACGAGCCGATGCAACAGGGCGTTTCGGCTGATGACCTGCCCCACCTTGACCTCGATGACGCTTTTGTGGAACTCCACTGGGTTTCCGATGCCGTAAATGCAGCTGATCGAGGCGACCACGATCACGTCGCGACGGCCGCTGAGCAGGGCGGACGTGGCGGACAGGCGCAGTTTTTCGATCTCTTCGTTGATGGCGAGGTCCTTCTCGATGTAGGTGCCGCTCGATGGGATGTAGGCCTCAGGCTGGTAGTAGTCGTAGTAGCTGACGAAGTACTCGACGAGGTTGTCCGGGAAGAACTCCTTGAACTCGCTGTACAGCTGGGAAGCGAGGGTCTTGTTGTGGCTGAGGACCAGTGTTGGCCGCTGGCTGCGTTCGATGACGTTGGCGATCGAGAAGGTCTTGCCTGATCCGGTGACCCCGAGCAGGGTCTGGTGGGGCAGGCCCGCATCCAGTCCCTCCACCAACTGGCGGATGGCTTCAGGCTGGTCGCCTGTGGGCTGGAATTCGCTGTGCAGTTTGAACGAGGACATGGCGCCGAGCGTGGACACAAAAAAAGGGGGCAGCGCCCCCTTTTGTTTCCTGTTCTCCCGTTTGGGAGACGAATCTTATTCAGCGACCACTTCAAAGGTCACTTCAGCCGTCACCTCTTTGTGGAGCTTCACCTTGGCGGTGTAACTGCCGAGGTCGCGGATGGTCTCGGAACCGAGGTCGATGTTCTTGCGTTCCACCGCATGGCCCGCAGCAGCGAGCGCTTCGGCCACCTGAATGGTGTTGACGGAGCCGAAGATTTTGCCGCTTTCGCCGGCTTTGGCGCCGATTTTCACGGAAACACCGCTCATCTTCTCGGCCAACGCCTTGGCGTCCTCCAGGGCCTTGCGGGCCTTGTGGGACTGCTGGCGGATGGTTTCGGCGACCACCTTTCGCGCGCTGTCCGTAGCGGCGATGGCGAAGCCTTGGGGAATGAGGTAGTTGCGGGCGTAACCGGTCTTCACGGTCACGATGTCGTTCTTGGCGCCCAGGCGCTCGACGTCCTGCTTGAGAATCACGTCCATGTCGCGGTCAATTGGGTTGCTCAGCGCAACTGGTCAGCGAGGTAAGGGAGGAGCGCAAGGTGACGGGCCTTCTTGATGGCCTTGCCCACCCGGCGCTGGTACTTCAGGCTGGTTCCGGTCAGGCGCCGGGGCAAAATCTTGCCTTGCTCGTTGACCAGCATCAGAAGGAAGTCCGCATCCTTGTAATCGATGTACTTGAAGCCCTTTTCGCGGAAGCGGCAGTAACGCTCGCTCTTCGTGTCGATGGCGATGGGGTTCAGGTAACGCACGTTTTTGTTGTCAGCCATATCAGTGGACTTTAAGGCGTTCAGGCTTGGGCCTCAGCAGCAGATTGCTTCGGCTTCTCGCGGCGGTCAGACTCGCGGTCCCGACGGCTTTCGGCGAATTCGATGTGGTTCTTGTCCATTTTGGTGGTCAAGAAGCGGATGATGCGCTCGTCACGGCGGAATTCGGTCTCGAAAGGAAGGATCACCGAAGGCTCGGCGTCAAACTCCACCAAGTAGTAGAAGCCCGTGGACTTCTTCTGGATGGGGTAGGCAAGCTTTCGCATGCCCCAATTCTCTTCGTGGGTGATGTTGGCTCCTTTGTCTTTGAGGAGGTCCTTGAACTTCTTCACCGTTTCCTTCGTCTGCTCGTCAGAGAGGACGGGAGTGATGATGAAGACCGTTTCGTATCGATTCCGGAACATGTGCTGTACGCAAAAGGGGGCGCAAATCTACGTCAAAGCACATCGCTTCGCAAGAGGTGCCTGCACGATTCGCTCACAATGATGGAGGAGGCGTGAAATGTGAGCGCCCTGTGCAAAATTGAATCACCGCATTTTCCGGGCCAAGCCGCACCTTTGAAGCATGGCTGAAGGGAGCAATTTTCTCGTCTCTGCTCGGAAGTACCGTCCGACCTCTTGGGAAACGGTGGTGGGACAGAAATCCATCACGGACACCTTGCGCCACAGCATTGAGTCCGGCCAGATCGCACAGGCTTACTTGTTCTGTGGTCCGCGCGGAGTGGGGAAAACCACTTGCGCCCGGATTTTTGCCAACGCCATCAACGGCTTCACCACCGAGCAGGCGGAGCGCAGTTTCAACGTCTTTGAGCTCGACGCGGCCTCCAACAATGGTGTGGAGCACATCCGGAGCATCATTGACCAGGTCCGCATCCCTCCTCAAGACGGTGCTTACAAGGTGTACGTCATCGACGAGGTGCACATGCTGTCGAAGGACGCGTTCAACGCCTTCTTGAAAACGCTTGAGGAACCGCCCAAGCACGCGGTGTTCATCCTGGCCACCACGGAGAAGCACAAGATTTTGCCGACCATCCTGTCGCGCTGTCAGATTTACGATTTCCGCCGCATCACCACCCGCGACATCGCCGACCACCTCGCTTTTGTCGCGGAGAAGGAAGGCGTCACCACCGAGGCTGAAGCGTTGAACGTCATTGCCCAACGCGCGGACGGCGCGATGCGCGATGCGCTGAGCATCTTCGATCAGATGGTCGCGTCCAGCTCCGAAGGGGTGACTTACGCTGCGGTGACCCGACATTTGAACGTGCTCGGTCACGACGTGTATTTCAATGTGGTGGATGCCGCACTGGAAGGCCGCATCGGGGACATGCTGCTTCAGCTTGAGGAGGTGGTGGCTGCTGGGTTTGATGCGCACCACTTCGTCACCGGCCTCGGCCAGCATTTGCGCAACCTCATGGTGTGCAAGGATGAAGCGACCCTCTCGTTGATGGAGGCGGGTGCCACGGTGGCGGATCGGTTCGGGGAGCAAGCGCGGCGTTGCAGCCTGCATTTTCTGGTGGCCGCCATCGGCCACGCCAACGAAGCCGACCAGCAATACAGGGTGTCGCGGCACCCGAGGCTGCTGGTCGAATTGATGTTGATGCGCATCGGCTCCCAGGAAGCAATTGCTGCCGAGGGAGCAAAAAAAAAATGAGCTGATTCCCATCCTCGGGTGGGAAATCGAGGCCGCGTTGAAGGCCCCTGTTCCGGTGGCGGCCCCCGCTGACCCGGTTGGTGAGGCCGAGTCTGCCCCCACCCCGGCCGGGAGCATGTCTTCTGCAGCCACTGCAGCAGCCCCACGGGCAGCCTCTCTGGAAGCTGCTTCGGAACCCCCTGCCAAAGCGCCGACGGACGGCGAGGAAGCGCGCGTCCCATCGGATTCCCCAGCGCCCCCTCCAGCAGAATCCTCGCCCGCTGAACAGGCCGACATCGATGCCGACTTGGCCATCACGCTCGGCCGCCCCAAAACGACAGCAGCACCCACCGGGAACCTCGCCGCCTTGTTGGGCGGCAAAAGCATGCTCGTCGAGGTCGAAGAAAAAAAGGAGGCGGAAGGCATGGCGTTGTCGGACACCTCGCACCTGAATGAAGCCTACGACGAAGCCGCCGTTCGGGCAGCATGGGCGGCGCTGAGCGAGCACCTGCGGGGCCAGAACAAGGTGGGCCTCGCGGCCACCCTGCTTGGAGGAGAGCTGGCCTTCGACGACCCCCTGATTCGGTTCACGGTGGCCAATGAGGTGCAGGCCGAGGAGATGAAGGAGTGCGCGGCCGACCTGCTTCACTTTGTTCGGACCACCGTGGGAAGTGGGCGGATCGCGTTGGAGGTCTCTGTCTCCGAAGTGGAGGCGGCATCGGCCTTCTTGACCCCCAAGGACCGCTACATGAAATGGGCAGGGGAGAACCCCGCCCTCGAGGTGTTGCGGAAGCGCCTCGATTTGGACATCGGCTGATTCGGCGTTGGTGAAAACCTGCGGGCAGTGGGGCTGTTCTTTTGCCAAGTGAACAGTCCCATGCTGAAATACAACGCCCTGCACCTGTTTTCATGTCTGCTGGCCCTCTTCTGGGCGGTTTCGGGCTTTTCGCAAACCGCGTCCGTCAAGGGGGTGGTGACCGATGAAGTCACAGGTGAACCGATTCCGTTTGTTTCCGTGGTGGTCCAAGGGGAGCCGTCGGGAACCTCGACCGATTTCGAAGGCGGTTTTGAATTGAGCGGGCTGACGCCCGGGGTGGTCAACCTCAGTTTCAGCTCCGTTGGATACAACACGGCGAACCGGTTGGAGGTGGAGTTGACGCCGGCACGCCCGGCGTTCCTCAACGTGGCGTTGTCGCCATTTACAGTGGCGGTGGATGCCGCTGAAGTGGTGGCGGCCACGGCCAAAGGAGAGGAGGAGGCGCCCGTATCGCTTCGTCGGATTGGAACCAATGAGATCAAGCGAAATCCCGGAGGGGGACGGGACATCAGCAAGGCCATCCGAAGTCTTCCTGGCGTTGCGGCCATTCCGAGCTTCCGAAATGACATCGTCATCCGGGGCGGAGCGCCCAATGAGAACCGCTTTTACATCGATGGCATCGAAATCCCCAACATCAACCACTTTCAGACACAGGGCGCCAGTGGTGGGCCAGTGGGCATGATCAACGTCGACCTGGTCGAAGAGGTTGAGTTCTATTCCGGGGCGTTCCCCGCCACGCGGGGCAATGCGTTGTCCAGTGTGATGGAATTCGGCTTCAAAACCGCCCGCACCGACCAATGGACCTCCAATGCCGTGGTGGGGACCAGCGACCTTGGCCTCACGTTTGAAGGGCCGACCGGCGAGAACAGCTCGCTCATTTTGAGCGCCCGGCGGAGCTACCTGCAGTTCCTCTTCGAGTTGCTCGGCTTGCCCTTTCTGCCCATCTACAATGACTTCCAATTCAAATGGGTGTACCAACCCTCTGCGGATGAGCGCCTTACCGTTTTGGGCATCGGGGCCTACGATGATTTCCAGCTCAACCTGTCTGTGGCGGATGACACCACCGCAGAGGACTACGTCGATCAGGTGGCCATTCTCGATGCACTCCAGGTGAATCGGCAGTGGAATTACGCCATGGGCGTGAAGTATGACCGGTTCACCGAAGATGGCCGGTGGACTTGGGTCGCCAGTCGGAACATGCTCAGCAACCGGGCTTTCAAGCACGTCGACAATGACGAAACCCAGCGTCGCACCTTGGATTACCTCTCCCGAGAAATGGAAAACAAGCTCCGGCTCGAGCGTCGCCGGTATGGCGAACAAGGCCTCAAGCTGACGTGGGGTGCACAATATGAATATGCCAGGTTCACCAATGACACCTACACCGAACGGTATCTCTTCCTGCAGGACACGTTGGTCACCATCGACTTCAACAGCGCTTTGGACCTCCACAAATACGGGGCTTTCATCCAGGCGTCGAAGCCCTTTTCCGAGGGGCGTTTGACTTTGAGCGGTGGACTCCGGGTGGATGGCAATGAGGTCAACGCGGCCATGGCCAATCCGCTGCGCCAGCTCAGTCCCCGTGTGGCCATGCGTTGGAGTGTTGCGCCCAAATTGAGTGTCAATGCCAATGTGGGGCGCTACTACCAGCTTCCGAGCTACTTGATTCTGGGCTATGTCGATGGTGGACAGCGGGTCAACCAGCCTGACGCCCAATACCTCCAATGCGACCAGGCCGTGTTGGGCTTGCGGTATG
>CBFHWV010000100.1:0-6144 GCA_965659565.1 uncultured Flavobacteriales bacterium | reverse complement strand
CGGGTGGACCGCGGCATCCACTTCCTGATGGTCGGCTTGCCCGACAGCGCTGTGCGGGAGAGCCAACAACGCATCAAAAGCGCCATCGAGCACCTCGGCTTCCGGTGGCCTGGAAAAGGCATCACCATCAACCTCGCCCCGGCCGGACTGCGCAAGGAAGGCGCGGCCTATGACCTGCCGCTGGCGCTGGGCATCCTCGCGGCTTCCGAACAAATCGACCCGGGGCCGCTGGGGCGGCTGCTGTGCATGGGGGAACTCGCCCTCGACGGGGCGCTTCGCCCGGTCCGTGGGGCGCTGGCGCTGGCCCAGATCGCCGAGGGGGACGCCTTCGACGGTGTGCTGCTCCCGACCGAATCTGCATCCGAGGCCGCGTTGATGCCCGCCGTTTCCGTCCATCCGGCCGCCCACCTCTCCGAAGTTCTGGACCACCTGTCCGGGTCGGTGTCCATTCCGCGATTGGAGCGCGACCTCGCTGGATTGATGGCAGCGCAAGCCCGCAGTTCACTGGCTCCCCTCGCTGCCATTCGGGGGCAGGACCACGCCGTGGAAGCCATGGCGGCTGCCGCTGCTGGTGGGCACAACGTCTGCATGATCGGACCACCAGGAGCCGGGAAAACCATGCTCGCCCGGGCCGCCATTGGCCTCCTGCCGCCGCTGGACATCGACGAAGCCATCACCGTCAACCGCATTCACTCCGTGGCCAGCCGGACGGATCGCGTGGGAGAAGTGGTCCTGGACCGGCCATTTCGGTCTCCTCACCACACCGTCTCCGATGTGGCCCTTGTCGGAGGGGGCTCCGATCCCCGTCCGGGCGAAATCAGCCTCGCCCATGCCGGGGTCCTGTTCCTCGATGAACTTCCGGAAATGCCCCGGCATGTGCTGGAGGTCCTTCGCCAGCCCCTCGAATCCCGCCAAATGACGGTGAGCCGCGCCCGCGCTACGGTGGTCTTTCCCGCGGATTTCCAATTGATTGCGGCCATGAACCCCTGCCCGTGCGGGCGCTACTCACCCGACCCGGCCCTGCGACAACGGTGCACCTGTAGCCAACACGTCCGCCGACGCTACCTCGACCGCATCAGCGGGCCTTTGCTGGACCGCATCGACATTCACCTCCACATGAATCCGGTACCCGCAGCAGACCTGCTCCCCCCGGCCGGCGCCGCGGGTCGGGCAGCCGAAAGATCGCGGCTGACCCGCGCCGAACACTGGCAATCCCGCGCCTTTTCCGCGCGCGCCACGCAGCAGTCCCGCAATCCCGGCGGTGTGTCCAACGCCCGCCTCACCGGAGAAGACCTTCACCACATCGCCCCGCTGTGCGCCCAAGGACGGCACTTGCTGACCCGCGCCACCGAATCCCTCGGGCTCAGCGCCAGGGCCCACGGACGCATCCTGCGGTTGTCCCGCACCTTGGCCGACCTCGACGGCGCGCGCGACATCGAACGGCACCACCTCGCACGCGCCATCGCTCTCCGCCGGTCCCACGCCGATGGGCCTGGCCCTGATTCCTTGTTCTCGGTGCCGGCGTAATGGGTGCGGACGGCCCAAATTTGCGGCCATGGAAACGCCGAAGCCCCAACCCGTTGTGCTCCCCGTCCGAGGTCATGCGCCCCATTTTGGAGCGCACACCTGGCTCGCCCCCAATTGCACGGTGGTGGGCGATGTCCGCACCGGAAGAGACTGCAGCATCTGGTTTGGCGCCGTGGTCCGCGGCGATGTCTGCCCCATCCGAATCGGCGACCGCGTCAACATCCAAGATGGGGCCGTCCTTCATGGCACCTTCGAAAAGACGGACTGTCGCATTGGAGATGGGGCGAGCATTGGGCACAACGCCATCGTCCACGGCTGCACCGTGGAGGAAGGGGCGCTGATCGGCATGGGGGCGGTGGTGATGGACCGGGCCATCGTGGGCCGGCATGCCGTGGTCGCTGCTGGCGCTGTGGTCTTGGAAGGCACCCACATCAAAGCGGGCGAATTGTGGGCGGGCGTGCCCGCCAAACGCATCAAAGAGGTTGACCCGGAATTGCGGGACCACTTGACGCGGACCGCAGACCGGTATCGGCAGTATGCCGCTTGGTTTGAGGACGATTCAGAACCCGGCTGAGCCGGGGCGCTGCTGTCGGACCCCGTTCAGTCCCAGAGGGCATCCCGCTCCAACTGGATGCCGGTGCCGAAGAACCGGTGTGCAGACGCGGAGAACGAGGCGGTCAGATCGCTGACCACAAACCGGTGGTGGGCCGGAACACCGGAATCCGGACACAACAGATCGGCAGCCGCCAAACGCCGCCCGACGGCCTCTGCCACGATGCCGGGACCATCGACGAGCTCCACCGACTCCCCGAGGACCTTGCGCAGAGCGGCGAGCGCCAACGGATAATGGGTGCATCCCGGAATCAGTGCATCGAGGGGCTGGTCTTGCCAGCCGGCAGCTTGAACGTACGCCGCAATGACGGGCTCCATCAATGGGTGATCGTGCCAGCCTTCTTCAATCAGCGGGGCCAGCAACGGCGTGGGCCATTCTTCCACCGTGCGGCCGCCACCGCCGCCCGGCTGTTGCTGCATGGCCGCCTTCAAACTTCGGCCATACACCCCTGAGCCCACGGTTGCCCGGGTGCCCATGACCCCAATGCGCTCGGCCTTGCCGGCAGCCACATGGCGTGCCACCGGAGTGATCACATCGATCACGGGCACAGCGGGTCCCACGGCGTCCTGAACGGCTTGCGCCGCAGTTGCAGATGCTGAATTGCACGCCATCACCACCGCCTTGCAACCGGATTCCACCAGGTGTTCGGCGATGCGCACGGACCAAGAGCGCACCAATTCCGGCGAACGGTCGCCGTAGGGCATGTGGGCCGTGTCTCCGAAATAACAGAGCGGCTCCGCGGGCAACACCCGCGAAATGGCATGGGCAACCGTCAGGCCGCCAATGCCGGAATCAAAAATCCCAATGGGGGCCTCAGAGGCCAAGCTTGGCCTTGACGAGGGCGAGGACATCTTCCCCACCATTGTAGACCGTGGCACCTGCGGAGGTGTCGAAAATGTAAGTGAAGCCCTCTGCAGCCCCCACCTCTTCGATGGCAGCACGGGCGCGGTCGATCATGGGCTGCAACAAGCTCTGCTCCATCATGGCCAGCTCTTGCTGCACGGTGCCGTAGAACTGCTCCAAACCTTGTTGGTCCTGGGTGATCTCCTGCTCCTTCTGGGCGCGAATGGCGGCTGGCCAAGACTCGGCCTTCTGCTGATACTCGGCCACCTTGGCCTCGAGGTCGCCCTGCATGCGGACGATTTCCTGCTCGTATTGGGCCGCGGCGCCTTCAATTTCAGCCTGGATGGTGTTCCGCTCTGGCATGGACTCGAGCAAAGCCTGGGTGTCAATGTGGCCGAAGCGGGCCTCCTTGACCTGGGCCGAGAGGGGTGCGGAAAAGAGAAGGGTGGCCAGGAAGAGGCCGAGGGTGAATTTGATGTTCATGGTGTGAATCGTCGTCGTTGGAGGTGAGGCAGGACTTATTGCTTGGGGCGGCTGCCACCGCCTTTGATTCCGGAGTTGGCCCGGTTGATGACCTGCTCTTTGCGCTCGTCCAGTTTGTCTTTGCCCTTGTCGAGGGTGTCGTTCATGCGGTCTTGCAAACTCTTGCCGCCTTCGTCTCCGGCCTCCTCTTCACCCCCTCCCACGATGTCACCCGGCTTGTAGCCGAGCTCCTTGATGACGCGGTCAGACACGTCATACTTGGGGTTGGTGTAGAGCATGTTGGAGTCCTTGGCCTTGTCAAAGATGACCATGTACTGGCGCTGGCTGGCCAGATCCTTCAGCACCTGGAACAACTGCTCCTGAATCGGCTGGATCAATTCTTGACGCTTCTGGAACAGCTCGCCCTCGACGCCGAATTTGGCCTTCTGCATGTCGGTGGCCTCACTGCGCTTGCTCGCGATTTCATCCTCGCGCTTCCGGCGCATTTCAGGCGTCAACAGCACGCGCTCCGCACGGTACGCCACTTCCAGTTGGTTCGCCGCATCGTATTTCTCCTCGATCTCGTCCAGCCAATCCTTGGCCAAGCTGTTGAGTTCCTTTTGCGCCTCGGCATACTCGGGCAGGTGCTGGAGGATGTACTCCGTGTCGACGTAGGCGTACTTCTGGGCGGCCGCGTGCAGCGGTCCGATCAGCAGGGCGAGGGGAAGCAGGAAGCGGAGGAGTCGCATGGTGTTGAAGGTGGCGAAAATAAGGGCGTTCGGGGGCACAACGGACATGGGGTGGAGAATCGCACGTGCGCTTACAAATCGCCAATGTTCATGCCGAGGGAGAAGTGGAATTGTCCGCGGGCCATGGCCGGAGCGGAGGGGACATCATCGAATCGCCATCCGTAATCGAGGCCGAGGAGACCGAACATGGGCAGGAAGATGCGCATGCCGATGCCCCCGGAGCGGTAGACATCAAACGGGTCGAATCCATCACCGGTCTCCCACGTGTTGCCCGCCTCGAGGAAGGCCATCGTGTAGATGGTCGCACTCGGGTTGGTCGACAGGGGATAGCGGAGCTCGGCGCCATACTTCGCAATGGCCCCCGCACCGGTGTTCTGATCCGGCGCCGTCAAGGACAGGTTGTCATACCCCCGCAGGGAAATGATCTCCCGCCCATCGAGCACGAAGCCACTCAGGAACACCCCGCCGAGGTAGAAACGCTCAAAGGGAGACAGGCCGATCTGACGGTTGTACTGGCCAATGATGCCGCCGCCGAAATACGTTCGCAACACCAGTGACTTCGGATTCTCGCCGCCACCAGTGGTGAGGGGGGTGTACCAATTGGCGACAAACTTCCACTTGTGGTATTCCACGAAGCGGAAACGCTCCTGGTCGCTGAGGCCCGTCCACACCTTGTCGGGCTGGAACAGGCTGTACGGCGGGGTGGCCTTGACGCTCAACCGCACTTCAGAGCCCCACACCGGAAAAATCGGGTCGCTCACCGAATTCCGGCTGACGATGAGGTTGAGGGCGATGTTGTTGGACTGGCCGTCGGTGAAGCTGAACAGGCCGCTGTTGTATTGGTCGAAGTCGAAGTGCTGGTAGCTGAGGCCGGCATTGACGGTGAACCAGTCGTCTGGTTTGTTCCAACGTTGTCCGATGGAGGCCGACACGCCGGTGATCATGAGGGTCTGGCGCAAGGGGTTGTCCTCCCCTTCAATGCGCTTGGGCTGGCCGTTGGATTGGATGGAGCGCCACGCGGCCACCGTCAAGGCATTGGGCTTTTTGCCGCCCAGCCAAGGCTCGGTGAAGCTCACGTTGTAGCTCTGGAAGAACAGGCCGTTGGACTGCGCCCGGATGCTGACCCGCTGGCCATCACCCATGGGCACCGGACGCCACGCCCCCTTTTTGAACGCCTTGCCGACGGCGAAGTTGTTGAAGGTGACCCCGAGGGAACCCACGATTCGGCCACCACCCCAACCGCCTTGCAACTCGATCTGGTCGGTGGGCTTCTCTTCCACCACATATTCGATGTCGACCGTGCCGTCTTCGGGATTCTGGACGGGGTTGATGCCAAAGGCTTCTGGGTTGAAGTAGTTGAGCTGGTTGAGCTCGCGCTGGGTCCGGATCACGTCCGTCCGGCTGAACAGGTCCCCCGGCATGGTGCGGATTTCGCGGCGGATGACATGGTCGCTGGTCTTGGTGTTGCCGCGGACATCGACCCGGCCGATGCGGAACTGCTTTCCCTCGACGAGGCGGATTTCAAGGTCGATGCTGTCGTTCTCGGCACGGACCTCTACGGGGATGGCCTGGAAGGTCAGATAGCCATCATCGCTGTACAGCGTGCTGAGGTCGATGCCCTTCGGGTTCATGAACAACCGCTTCTCCAACTCGGCGACATCGTACAAATCTCCGCGCTTGAGGCCCAACAGGCTGTCCAGCTGCCCGGTGGTGTACTTGGTGTTGCCGGTGAAGGTGATCTCGCGCAAATGGAATTGTCCGCCTTCCTCGACACGCATGGCAATGCCCAGTTCTCCGTCTGGCGTCCGGAACAAGCTGTCTTGCACGACGCGGGCGTTCCGGTATCCCTTCTCTCGATAGTAGGCCACGATGCCGTCCACATCCGCCGTGAACTCCTCCTCCAAATACTTCGACGCCTTGAAAATGCGCCACCAGGCCCGCTCCTTGACG
>CBFHWV010000099.1:0-6160 GCA_965659565.1 uncultured Flavobacteriales bacterium | reverse complement strand
CCGGCGTGCTCGGCGCTGTCCTTGACTGCCCGCTTCTCTACCTCGGTGATGCCCGAAGGAATGCAGATGACCATGCGGAGCGAGGGGTTGAACAAGCTCTTGCGCTGGTTGATCATGCGGATCATGCCCTTGATCATGTCCTCCGCACTTTGGAAGTCGGCGATCACACCATCCTTCAGGGGGCGCACGGTCTTGATGTTCTCGTGCGTCTTTCCGTGCATTTGCTGGGCCTTCCGCCCGATGGCCACCGTCTTGTTCGACGCGCGGTCCTTCGCCACGATGGACGGTTCATCCACCACGACTTGGTCTTCGTAGTAGATCACCGTGTTGGCGGTGCCGAGATCGATGGCGATCTCTTGCATGAAGAAATTGAACAGCCCCATTTGCGTCTAAAGGTGGACATGCAACGCCGGAATTCCACGGGTTGTTGCCGAAGGAATTCTCCGATGTTGAAAATCCGCGAATTGCGGTGAATGGCCTCAGTGGCGGAAATGGCGGATGCCAGTCATGACCATGGCCACACCGTGGGCGTCGCAGTATTCCACGCTGAGGTTGTCTTTGATGGACCCTCCCGGCTGCACCACTGCGGTGATGCCCGCCTTGTGGGCAATTTCAACGCAGTCTGGGAAGGGGAAAAACGCATCGCTGGCCATCACGGCGCCCTCCAGGGAGAACCCCATTCGACCGGCCTTGTCAATGGCTTGGTTCAGGGCATCCACCCGGGAGGTCTGGCCCGTTCCGCTGGCCAGCAATTGGCCATGACGGGCGAGCACGATGGTGTTGGACCGCGTGTGCTTGACCAGTTTGAGGGCGAAGGCCAAATCGGTGGCCTGTGCCTCGGTGACGGTGGCCTGGGTGACGCCGTTGAAGTCAGCCGGACCTTCCACGCGGTCATCCGGTTGTTGGACGAGGTAACCGCCCAGTGCGGACCGAACCAGCTTCGACGCCGTCGGCCAGTGGTGCTGGGTCAGCAGGATGCGGTTCTTCTTGCCACTGAGCAGGGCCAGGGCCTCCGGTTCGTAATTCGGAGCGATGACAACCTCGCAGAACAGCGTGTGCAGGGCTTCCGCCGTGGCGAGGTCCAGCGTGCGGTTGGCGATGACCACGCCGCCAAAGGCGGAGACCGGATCGCCGGCGAGCGCATCGGTGTACGCCTGGGCCAGGGAATCGCGTGTGGCCAAGCCGCAGGCGTTGTTGTGCTTGAGAATGGCGATGGACGGGGCGTCATCCTTGAATTCGGCCATCAGTTGCACGGCGGCATCGACGTCGAGCAGGTTGTTGTAGCTGAGCGCCTTTCCATTGTGCTGGGTGAACAGGCCCTCGAGGTCGCCGTAATAGGCGCCCGGTTGGTGGGGGTTCTCTCCATAGCGGAGGGGGGTGCACGCCGTTTCGAGCAGCGACAGCACTTCAGGCTGACCGCCTTCGCGCACCCAGGCGCCAATGGCGGCATCGTATCCGGAAGACACGCCAAACGCAGCACCGGCCATGCGGCGGCGGAAGTCGAGGTCCGTGCTCATACCGTCTCCAAGGGCGTCGACGAGGTCGCCGTATTGTCCCCGTGACGGAATGCAGACCACGTCGGTGAAGTTCTTGGCCGCAGCGCGGATAAGGGCGATCCCGCCGATGTCGATTTTCTCGATGATCTCTCCTTCTTCCGCACCGGACGCCAGCGTCTCTTCAAAAGGGTAGAGGTCGACGATCACGAGGTCAATGGGACCAATGCCGTGTTGGGCGACATCGGCATCGTCGGGGCCAAAGCCGCGCCGGGAAAGGATGCCGCCAAACACCATGGGGTGCAGGGTTTTGACCCGACCGCCGAGCATTTCGGCCGTCTGGGTCACGTTCTCCACCGGCGTCACCTTGGCGCCCAGCGCCTCAATGGCCTTTTGGGTTCCCCCGGTAGACAGGATCTCCACGCCGTGGGCATGCAGTTTTTCGACGATGGGGGCGAGGCCTTCCTTGTGGAAGACGGAAATCAAAGCGCGTTGGATGGTGCGTTGCATGGCGGGCGTGGGAATCGAAGGGCGCAAAATTAGTCCACATCCTGAGCCCCTGCCACCCCTGCAGTAGCTTTGAGGCCATGTCGCGCAGGTTGTTTGTGGAAAGCTTCGTCCAAGCTTGGCAATCGCTGGTCACCAACCGGTTGCGCACCCTCCTTTCCCTGCTGGGGGTGATGATCGGCATCTTCATGATCACCGCGGTCTTCGCGGTGTCCGATTCGTTGGAGGAAAACCTCAAAGGCATCTTCAGCTCCGTGCGCAGCGATGTGCTGTTCGTGGAAAAAATGCCGTGGACCTTTTCCTCGGATTACCCGTGGTGGAAATACGCGCTGCGCCGCGATCCCACCTTGGAGGATGCGGAACTCTTGCAAGAGCGCCTTCCCTCCGCCCGGAGTGTGGCCTTTCAAACCGGGAGCAGCGTCACGCTCGAACGGGGAAGCAACAGCTTCGAAGGCGCCCAGTTGGCAGCCGTCACCTTGGATTACCCCGACGCCATAGAATTGGACATCGAGGCGGGCCGCTTTTTCACGGCCCGCGAGGTTCAGGCGGCGGTCCCGGTCGCCGTGCTCGGACGGGAATTGGTCGACCGCCTCTTCCCCAGCGGTGGCGCCATTGGCCAGACCTGCACGGTGGATGGCCGCCATGTGGAAGTCATCGGCGTCCTGGCCCAAGAGGGGTCTTCGTTGGTGGGCGATGGATTCGACAAGGTGGCCTTCATCCCGGTCACCTTTGGACGGCAGCTGGTCAATTTCCGGAGTGTCAAGACCAGCATCCTGGTTCGGGCCCGCGAAGGGGTGGACCTCGAAGACCTCAAAGGTGAGGTCATCGCGGCCTACCGGCCGCTTCGGCGGTTGCACCCGAGGGACGACTCGGATTTTGCCGTCAACGAGGTGGAAATGCTCACCGCCTTCATCGATGTCCTCTTCGGTCAGGTGGAATATGGCGTGTGGTTCATCGGGGTCTTCGCCATCCTGATCGGTTGTTTCTCCGTGGCCAACATCATGTTTGTTTCCGTCAAGGAGCGGACGCCCCTCATCGGGGTGCAAAAGGCGTTGGGTGCCAAGCGCAGTTTCGTGCTGGCGCAATTCCTGACCGAGGCGGTGGCCTTGTGTGTGATGGGGGCGCTGTTGGCGCTGCTGGCCGTAGGCCTGTTGGTGGTTGGGGTCAATGCGACATCGGAGGGGCTGTCCCTGGTTTTCGGGCTGGACCGGTTTCTGCTCGGCTTGGGCATCGCTGTGGTGAGCGGGGTGGTGGCCGGTTTGGCGCCCGCCATGCAAGCGGCCCGCATGGATCCAGTGGAGGCCATGCGGGCCGCGTAATTCCGAGGTTCATCGGCGCGCTCAGAAGGCAAAACTGAAGCCCAGGGATGCCCGACTCCGTGCGCCATCAAGCTGGGCGGGCATGACCGTCGGTTCTGCAGTGCCCTCGGGCAGGTCGAGCGCGCCGCCGAAGCGCTTTCCGTAACGGAGCGCAAGGAACATCCCGTCGGCCATGCGGATCCGAGTGCCCGCCGCCCATCCGTAATGTGCGGTCGCGTCGTACTCGGGAATGCCGTAGGCGGTGCGCTGCCCATTCTCATCGAAGGTGCGCGCATCGAGCAGCGTGCCGGCCAATCCGATTTCCCCCTCCACAAACGGCTGGAATCCGCCTTGAAAAGGGGACAGTCGGAGGACGGAAGAGACCTCGGGCAAGAGCAGCCTGGTGCGGGTCTCCACAGCGACATCCTCACCTCCGGCGTTCCCCATTTCGGTGCCGCTGTTGAGCTGGCCGAGGCCCAGGCGAATGCCGGTGTGAATGGGGCCCGGCGCACGGCCCATCCACGTGAGCTCGAGGCCGGGGTGAACGAGCAGATCGGCGGTTGCCGCGTCTTGGGACAACAGGGCCACACCGCTGAATTCCAGCGCGCCGGGCCGTTGGGGTTTGAAGAAGCTGCTGCGGCCGCCGCGCCGTTGGGCTTCAGCATCCATGGTGAGCAGGAGGAGGGCAAGGATTCCGGACAGTCGGAACAAGGAGGAAAAGCGCATGGTGAACGTGGGTTTGTTCCTGAAACGACACAAAGCGTGCCAGATTGGGCGGCCGTTCGGATTTCCTTTGTGGCATGCGCGTGATGATCACCGGCACCACCGGACAATTGGGCGGCCGTCTGATGTCCCTCCAGGCCGAGGCCAACCGGCGGGGGTGGACCCTGCTTGGCTGCAGCCGGGAGGACTGGGACCTCACCCGTCCTGAGGATGCCGGATCCGTGTTGGACCGGTTGCATCCCGATGCGGTTGTGCACTGCGCCGCATACACCGCGGTCGACGCGGCGGAAGACGAGCCGGACCTCGCCCACACGCTCAATGCCACGGCACCGACCCACCTTGCTGCCGCATGTGCCAAGCGGGACATCCGGCTCGTGCACATCAGCACCGACTACGTGTTTGATGGAACAGCCCAGGCGCCCATACCCGCAGCGGCCCCTACGGCGCCCATCGGGGTGTACGGCGCGTCCAAATTGGCCGGTGAGACCGGCGTTCTCCAGGCCTGCCCCACCGCCTCCATCGTTCGGGTGAGCTGGCTCTACGACCGCGATGGGCAGAATTTCCTCAACACCATGTTGCGGTTGGCAACCTCCCATCCGCGCTTGACCGTGGTGGACGATCAGGTGGGCTGTCCCACCCATGCCGGGCACCTCGCGATGGACCTCGTCGCGTGGCTCGACCTGCAAGCGCGCCACCCCGATCAAACGGCCGGCGTTCACCATTATGGCCATGCCGGGGAGACGACGTGGCACGGCTTTGCATCGGCCATCCTCTCCCGCCGCGCGCCGGAGGTAGAGGTGGCGCCCGTTCCCAGCTCTGCCTATCCGACCAAGGCGCAGCGACCGGCATACAGCAAATTGGACGAGCGCCCCTTCTTTGAGCTCCTCGGTCACAAATCCGTAACGTGGGAGCATGCATTGGGTGCCTGTTTGCAAGCGAAATTCCCATCTGACTCGACATCTTCGACCCCATGAACCTCGATGCCATCCGAGAACGCGCCCAGGTGTGGACCCAGCCTCCCCATGATGCGGCGACCCGTGACGCCGTACAGGCCATGTTGGACGATGCCAACCCGAGTGCCCTGGAGGAGGCGTTCCACCAAGACCTCACCTTTGGCACCGGGGGCATGCGCGGGATCATGGGGCCTGGCACCAACCGCATGAATGCCGCAGTGGTGGCCATGGCGACACAAGGCTTGGCGGACTACATCTTGTCTGCGCACGAGGGAGAAGGCACGCCGTCGGTGGCCATCGCCCATGACAGCCGGAACCAAAGCGATGAATTCACGCGGGTGTCTGCTGAGGTGTTGGCCGGAAACGGCCTGTGCGTCCACGTTTTTCCAGCCCTTCGGCCCACCCCGGAGTTGAGCTTCGCCATCCGACGACTGGGGTGTCAGGCCGGCATCGTCATCACAGCCAGCCACAATCCCAAGGAGTACAATGGCTACAAGGTGTACTGGAGCGATGGCGGTCAGATTGTCCCACCCCACGACAAGGGCATCATCGCCTGTGTTCGGGACGTGGACGGCCTCGCCGCGGTCAAACGGGCTGCATCGGATGACCCCCTGATCCACACCATTGGCGATGCACTCGACGCCGATTACCAAACGGCCATTGCGGGCCACCGCATCAGCGAGGACCTCATCGATCACGGGAGCGACCTCGGCATCGTGTATTCCCCCTTGCACGGCACCGGAGCGGTGAGCATGGCCCCGGCTTTGGCCGCTTGTGGCTTCCGAAACGTGGAGGTGCTCGCTTCTCAAGCCCAGCCCGATGGGGACTTTCCCACCGTGGAGAGTCCCAACCCCGAGGAGGCCAGTGCCTTGAAACTCGCCCTCGAACGCGCCTCGGAGTCTGGCGCCCAACTCGTGTTGGCGACCGATCCGGACAGCGACCGAGTCGGGGCGGCAGTGCGCCAGGAAGACGGCACATTCCGCTTGCTCAACGGCAACGAAATGGCCGCGTTGTTGGTGCATTACGTGCTCAAGGCCAAGGCCGAACGTGGCGCGTTTGAAGAAGGAGACTTTGTCGCCCGAACGGTGGTGACGACCCGCCTCATTTCAGACATCGCTGCGGAATTCGACATCCCCGTGGCGGAGACGCTGACGGGATTCAAATGGATCGCAGCGGAGATCCAAGC
>CBFHWV010000098.1:0-6220 GCA_965659565.1 uncultured Flavobacteriales bacterium | reverse complement strand
CCATCTGGTCCACCATGCGCTGGACACGGCTCATGCGCTCCGGCTGACCCTGCGGCAACAGGGCGAATTGGCTGACCTTGGCGGACACGAAGAGCATGGCCGATGCATTCTTGCATGTGGCCACACACGCACCGCAACCAATGCAAGTGGCCGCGTTGAATGCCGCGTCCGCGTCGTCCTTTGGAACGGGGATGGCATTGGCATCCAATGGGTTGCCAGAACTGTTGACGCTCACGTAACCGCCGGCTTGGATGATCCGGTCAAATGCGCCACGGTCAACTGCCAGGTCCTTGACCACCGGGAACGCCGAAGCGCGCCACGGCTCGATGTAGATGGTCTCGCCATCCTTGAAGCTCCGCATGTGGAGCTGGCAAGTCGTGGTCTTGCGGTTCGGTCCATGGGCCTCCCCGTTGATGAACATGCTGCACATGCCACAGATGCCTTCCCGACAATCGTGGTCAAACGCGACCGGGTCCTGTCCGTCTCGGATGAGTTGGTCATTGAGGACGTCCATCATTTCCAGGAAACTCATGTCTCCCGTGATGCCGGAGACCGGGTAGGTTTCCATCCGGCCCTGTTCCTGCGGTCCTTCCTGCCGCCAGATCTTCAGAGTAAAGTCCATGGTGTCGGCTTATTTGTAGCTGCGGGTCTTCAATTCAACATTCTCGAAGGCCAAGGCCTCCTTGTGGTGCACGGCCTCAGCCGGCACACCGGTATAGGCCCATGCACTGACGTGGGTGTGTCCCTCGTCGTCGCGCAGCGCCTCTCCTTCCGGAGTTTGGTATTCTTCGCGGAAGTGGCCTCCGCAGCTTTCGTTGCGCTCCAGGGCGTCCTTGCACATCAGCTCGCCCAACTCCATCAAGTCGGACACGCGGCCCGCCTTGTCCAACTCGGGGTTGAACCGGTCCGCCCGCCCGGGCACGCGGACGTCCCGCTCAAACTCCTCACGCAACGCCTGGATGTCGGCGATGGCCTTCTTCAAGCCTTCCGCATTGCGGGACATGCCACACTCGTTCCACATGATGCGGCCAAGTCGGCGGTGGAAGTCGTCAACCGGGGTCTTGCCGGGGTTGCTGAGCAGCTTTTCAATGCGGTCGCGAACCGCTTTCTCTGCCTCGGCGAATTCCGGCGTGTCTGTAGAAATGGCGCCGGTCCGAATGTCATCCGCCAGGTAATCCCCGATGGTGTATGGCAGCACGAAATACCCGTCGGCCAAGCCCTGCATCAACGCCGAAGCACCGAGGCGGTTGGCCCCGTGATCGGAGAAGTTGGCTTCGCCACAGGCGTACAGACCCGGGATGGTCGTCTGCAGGTTGTAATCGACCCAAAGCCCCCCCATCGTGTAGTGGACGGCAGGGTAGATGCGCATGGGCGTCTTGTACGGGTTGTCGGCCGTGATCTGCTCGTACATCTGGAACAGGTTGCCATACTTGGCCCGAACCACCTCTTCGCCCAACTCGCGAATCTTCTCCATGGAAGGCGCTGGAATGCCTTGAACATTGGCCTCCGTCTTGCCGTAACGCTCAATGGCGCTGGCATAATCGAGGAACACGGCCTCTCCCGCCTCGTTGACACCAAAACCGGCATCACAGCGCTCTTTGGCTGCGCGGCTTGCCACATCACGTGGCACCAAGTTGCCAAAGGCCGGGTACCGACGCTCGAGGTAGTAATCGCGGCGCTCTTCTGGAATGTCCGTGGGGCGCAGGGTGCCGTTGCGCAGGGCCTCTACGTCTGACTTCTCCTTGGGCACCCAGATCCGGCCGTCATTCCGCAGGGACTCGGACATCAGGGTCAGCTTGGACTGGTAATGCCCGCTGACCGGAATGCAGGTCGGGTGGATTTGCGTGTACGAGGGGTTGGCCATGTACGCCCCCTTCTTGTGGGCCTTCCAAGCGGCCGACACATTGGAGCCCATCGCATTGGTGCTCAGGAAGAACACGTTTCCGTAACCACCGCTGCACAGGACCACGGCGTGCGCACTGTGGCGCTCAATGTCACCGGTGGTCAAGTTGCGGGCAATGATGCCCCGCGCCTTTCCGTCCACCGTGACCACGTCCATCAGCTCGTGGCGGTTGTACATGGTCACCTTGCCTTTGGAAACCTGACGGCTCAAGGCGCTGTATGCACCGAGCAGCAGTTGCTGCCCCGTCTGGCCTTTGGCGTAGAACGTGCGGCTCACCTGGACCCCGCCAAATGACCGGTTGTCCAGCAAACCGCCGTACTCTCTGGCGAACGGCACACCTTGCGCGACACACTGGTCAATGATGTTGGCGCTGACTTCCGCGAGCCGGTAAACATTGGCCTCACGGCTGCGATAGTCCCCTCCTTTGATGGTGTCGTAGAAGAGGCGGTAAACCGAGTCACCGTCGTTCTGGTAGTTCTTGGCCGCATTGATGCCGCCTTGGGCCGCAATGGAGTGGGCGCGTCGCGGGCTGTCCTGGAAACAGAACGCCTTGACGTTGTACCCCATTTCGGCGAGGGAGGCTGCAGCCGAGCTGCCTGCCAATCCCGTGCCCACGACAATGATGTCGATGAGGCGCTTGTTGGCCGGGTTGACCAGCCGAATGCTGTTCTTGTGGTTGGTCCACTTGTCGGCCAAAGGTCCTTCCGGAATCTTGGCGTCGAGGGCCACGCTGTGGTCGGGCATTTCAGTCATCGCTTCTTGGAATTGCGCCGGTCAGGCCTGGGTGAAATAGAGAAAAACGACGATGGCCGAGAACAGCACGGGCACGACCACACTGAACGCTTTGCCCAGCCCTTGAATCAGGCGGGTATAGCGCGGGTGCCGCAGTCCAACGGATTGGAAGCCGCTTGAAAAGCCATGCCACAAGTGGAAGCCCAAGGCAAATTGGCCGAGCAGGTACAGGCCAATGGCCGGCAAGGCCCAGCTGTTCAACTCCGGATTAAAGAAGGCCGCCACGACCGTGTACAGGTCCTTGACCACCGTGCCATCCTCCAACGTCTGGGTTCCGACTTCTCCGAAGTGCATTTGCCACCAGAAATTCTGCATGTGCGTCACGAGGAAGACCAGCACGATCGTTCCGAGCAGCATCATGTTGCGGCTGGACCAGTTGGCGTTGGTCGACGCCCGCTCCATGGCGTATCGCACAGGGCGCGCTTTGCGGTTCTGGATGGAGAGCACGATGCCGTCCACCAAGTGGAACAACACGGAGAAGTACGTGAGGTAGGACAACACCTTGACCGCCGGGAAGGTGGTCATGAACTTGGCGTATTCGTTGAATTGCCGTCCTCCGTCCGATGCCGCTGTGAAGAGCTGGAGGTTGCCGGCCAAGTGGCCGACGAGGAAGAGGCAGAGGAAAAGTCCGGTCGCCGCCATGGCGTATTTCTTGGCGAGCGAGGACTTCAGGATTCCATTTTGAGCCATGCGTGTTGCGTTCAAGCCGGACAATGCCGGACGATTTGCCTTCCGCGAAATTAAGTCCGGGGCGGCGGGGGTACAATGCCCACCCCCACCGCCCATGGACCCCGTATGGCCGGTCAGGCTTCCTGAGGCATGCGGTCGAGCATCAGCATCTCCTGCGTGACGATTTCCGCCGCCACGCGCTGCTGGCCAGCTTTGTCCTCATACTGTCGATAGACCAGCCGTCCTTCAATGGCCACCTCGCTGCCTTTCGACAGGTATCGGGTCATGATCTCCGCCAACTGGCCCCACGCAATCACGTTGTGCCATTGGGTGGTTTCCGTTTTCTCGCCTTGGGCGTTTCGGTAGACCTCATTGGTGGCCAATCTCAGGTTGGCCTTGACCTTGTCCCCATCAAATTCGATCCGTTCGGGATCCTGACCGAGGCGTCCGATGAGCAGGACGCGGTTGCGCAGTGCATTCATGTGTGTTGTGAAATGGATGAGGGGCGAACCTCTCTTTCAACTTCATCCGCCCGACGGGGGCTTCATGAACGCAGGCCCTCGCTTTGCCGCTGTAGATTTCCACCATGGTTTCTCTCCGTCACGCCGCATTCCTGTCCCTGATTTTCGCCTTCAGCGCATCCCCGTCCGCTGCGCAAGGCAGCGCCTGGGTCGACATTGTCCCGATGACCCGACAACTGCTCGGCGCGGACGACGCCAGCGACATCGCCCTCGCGCTCGGCTGGAGCACCGATGCGAATGCCACCGGCTGGCGGGTGCTCACCGGGTTCAACTTCGGACAGGAAACGCAAGACAACTTCGGGACGAGCATCACGACCCGGAACCAGCGGCTCGACTTGCGGGTGGGACGCCGGTGGCGCTCGAGTGAAGAAGGCGCAGAGGGCCCGGTGACCTTGTTCACCGGCGCAGATGTGGTGTTGGGCCACGACTTGCTTCGGACGGAAAGCCGGAACCTCGATTTCAATTCCACCAACAGCACCACCGTGCTGGAGTCCGGCTTGTCCGCTGTTTTGGGGGTGCAATGTCAGTTGGCCGACCGCCTTCACCTCGTCACGGAAGTCCGCATGGATGCCGTGTTCATCCAAGAAACCGACCGCATTCAGGACAATTTCTCCGGAGAATTCAAGGAGGTGGACGAAGGATGGGAGGCCCGGTTGACCCCGCCACTTCAGCTGATGCTGGTGCTCGGCTTGTGACCGTGCAACGCGAGGAGGGAACAAGTGGTTATCTTGACAGCATGAACCGCCGATTGTCAATCCCCACTGCCATGGCCACCGTTTTGATCGGCCTCGCCGTCACCTGGGGAGCCTGCACTGCAGAGTCTGTGGTCGGCCCGGCGCAGCCCCATTTGCCGGAAGTGACCCCGGAGTACCGAACGCCCACCGCCCAAGTGTTTGGCATCGTCACGCCGTCCTCTTGGGACGAGCCGACCTACAACGAACGGGCGCAATTGGGCCGGGTGCTGTTCCACGACCGCATGCTCAGCCAGAACGGTGCAGTCAGTTGCAACAGCTGCCACCTCCAGTCCCATGGTTTCGCCGAGCCCAAAGCCCTCAGCCATGGCCTTCGGGAAGAACTGACCGAGCGCAATGCCAGCCACTTGGTCAACCCCGGCGTACAGTTCGCCTATTTCTGGGATGGCCGGGCCAATGACCTGACCACTCAGGTCACGATGCCCATCGAAAACCATGTGGAAATGGGCTTCCGCAGCCTCGACGCACTCGTGAAGCGCCTGGACGGGCTGAATTACTACGACCCCTTGTTTGAAGCGGCCTATGGTGACCCCGTTCCCAATGTGGACCGCATCCAAGATGCCCTGTCCACCTTCCTGCGTTCCCTCGTGTCCTGCCGGTCCAAGATGGACGTGGCCATCGCCGACGCGATGCCCGAGGTTTGGAACCCCTGGGGCGTGATGGATGGCACCGTGACCCTCCAAGGCCTCACGCCACTGGAGCGGGAAGGCTTTGAATTGTTTCACGGCAAAGCCCAATGCGCCAACTGCCATGGCGGGCCCCACTTCAATGGTTGGGGGCTGGATTTCGCCGACATCGGTTTGGATGAAGACTCCGATGGGGAGGCCGCGCCCATCAACACCATTGGCGGCTTCTTCGGAGGGTGGGGTCCCACCGCAATGAAGGTGCCTTCCCTGCGCAATGTGGCCCTCACCGCCCCGTACATGCACGACGGCCGGTTCGCCACCATTGACGAGGTGCTGGACCACTACAGCCACGGCATTCAGGATGTGCCCTCCTTGGACCCCCGACTCCGCGATTGGGAAGGCGGCACGGTGCTTCCCTTCCAAGACGACATTCTCATCGACATCTTCCTTCCACCCAATGCCACCGCGGGCCAAGCTCCTCCGGTGCGCATGAACTTCACCCCTGAGGAAAGAATGGCCCTCAAGGCCTTCCTCCACAGCCTGACCGACCTCGAATTCGTTCAGGACCCCCGATTCAGCAACCCCTTCGATTCATGAAGCGCCGCTGAGGCCCAGCGCCCACTATCTTCGCGCCGCCGTTCCTGTTTGGGTTCGGCGGCGCTTCATTTCCAGCGGTTTCCACCATGTCCACCCCCGCCTCCGATCGACCCGTCCGCGTCCGATTCGCCCCCAGCCCCACCGGCCCGCTCCACATGGGCGGCGTCCGCACCGCCTTCTACAACTGGCTCTTCGCCCGCCGGCATGGCGGCACGTTTGTCCTCCGCATCGAGGACACCGACCAGACCCGGTTCGTCGAGGGCGCCGAGGGCTACATCCGCGAAGCCTTGGATTGGTGCGGCATCACCCCGGACGAAGGGCCGGGCAACCCCGGGGAATTCGGCCCCTACCGCCAAAGCG
>CBFHWV010000097.1:0-6579 GCA_965659565.1 uncultured Flavobacteriales bacterium | reverse complement strand
TTCGAAGGCCAAGCCATCGGAGCCGTCGGTACCACCACCGGAGAGGTGGCTTTCAACACCGGGATGTACGGTTATCAGGAGATTTTCACAGACCCCAGCTACAAGGGGCAAGTGCTCGTGATGGCCACCGCACACATCGGAAACTATGGGGTTCACGCCCAGGAGAATGAAAGCGGCCAAACCCAAATCGCCGGACTGGTCGTCCGGAATTTCAGTGAAGTGGCGAGCCGGATCGGGGAGGTGGAGCCTCTGGCGGACCGGCTCGAGCGGGACGGCATCGTGGGCATTGCGGACATGGACACGCGCGGCTTGATTCAGCACATTCGGGATTGCGGGGCCATGAATGCCCTCATCAGCAGCGATGGCACAAGCGAGACGGAGTTGTTGGCCCGCCTCAAGGCCACGCCTTCCATGGAAGGTCTGGAACTCTCCAGTCAGGTCACCAGAGCGGAAGCCGAGGATGCGGGTGATCCAACATCCGACATCCGCATTGCCCTGTTGGACTTGGGCAACAAGCAAAACATCACCCGGTGTCTCGTGGAGCGGGGTGCCTTTGTGCGTCAGTTTCCAATGGGCACGTCTTTGGAGGAAATGAAGGCATGGAATCCCGACGGTTGGATGATTTCCAATGGGCCTGGCGACCCCTCCGCCATGACGGAGACCATCGGGCTTGTCCGGGACATCATTGATTTGGGACAACCTGTGTTTGGCATTTGTCTCGGTCACCAGGTCATCGCATTGAGCCAAGGCCTGTCCACGGAAAAGATGTTTCAAGGCCACCGCGGTGTGAACCACCCGGTCAAGAACCTGGCCACCGGAAAGTGTGAAATCACCTCCCAAAACCACGGGTTTGTCGTGAGCCGGGCGTCTTTGGACAACGTCGGCCAGGTGTCGGTGACCCATGAGCACCTCAACGACAACACGGTGGCGGGCATCCGCCTCGAAAACAAGCCGGTCTTCTCGGTGCAGTATCACCCGGAGGCCAGCGCAGGCCCGCACGACAGCCGGTATCTCTTCGACCAATTCATTCAGCTAATCCAACAGCACCAACCCGCTTGATCATGCAGTACATCGATCACATTCACGCCCGTGAGATCCTCGATTCCCGTGGCAACCCCACCGTTGAGGTGGAAGTCGTCACCGGCGAAGGCGTCATCGGCCGTGCGGCCGTTCCTTCTGGTGCCAGCACCGGCGTCCACGAAGCCGTGGAACTCCGGGACGGCCAAAAGGACCGTTACCTAGGAAAAGGCGTCCTCCGCGCCGTCGAAAACGTCAACACGACCATTGCAGAAGAGCTGGTCGGCATGGACATCTTCGACCAGGTGGGCATCGACCACTACCTGATTGACCTCGATGGCACGGACAACAAAGGCAACCTCGGCGCCAATGCCCTGCTCGGTGTGAGCCTCGCCGTGGCGAAGGCCGCTGCGGGGTCCCTTGGGCAGCCGCTTTACCGCTACATCGGCGGCGTCAATGCCAATCTCATGCCGGTTCCCATGATGAACATCATCAATGGTGGATCCCACGCAGACAATGCGATTGACATTCAGGAATTCATGATCATGCCGGTCGGCGCGGACACGTTCGCAGAAGGCCTGCGCATGGGCGCTGAGGTGTTCCATCACCTGAAGAAGGTGTTGTCTGGCAAAGGCCTGAGCACCAACGTCGGGGACGAGGGCGGCTTTGCGCCCAACTTGAGCAGCAACGAAGAAGCGCTCGACACCATCTTGATGGCCATTGAGAAGGCCGGCTACAAGCCGGACGAAGACTTCCAGCTGGCCTTGGACGCCGCCAGCAGCGAGTTCTACGACAAGGAGAAGGGCCTGTACATTCTGTCCGGCGTTGGCAAGCAAATGGACGGCGCCGCCTGGGTGGACTACTGGAAGGAGCTTCGTGGCAAGTACCCGATCATCAGCATCGAGGACGGCTGCGACGAGGACGACTGGGCCACTTGGAAGCTCATGACCGATGCCCTAGGCGACAACACCCAGCTGGTGGGCGACGACCTGTTTGTGACCAACGTGGAGCGCCTGAGCCGCGGCATCGAGGAGGGTGTGGCCAACTCCATTCTCATCAAGGTGAACCAGATTGGCACGCTCACCGAGACCATCGAGGCCGTGCAGTTGGCCAACCGCTGTGGCTATACGAGCGTCATGAGCCACCGCAGTGGCGAGACGGAAGACACGACCATCGCCGACCTCGCGGTGGCCCTCAGCACTGGGCAGATCAAAACGGGAAGCGCCTCCCGAAGCGACCGGATCGCCAAGTACAACCAGTTGCTCCGCATCGAAGAAGAGCTGGGTGACACCGCGTACTACCCCGGCCCGCACTTCGCGTGAGGTACAGGCCCGAAAGGGATAAAAAAAAGGGAGCTCCGAATGGGCTCCCTTTTTTGATGGTTGGGGTTTTGGGGTGAAACGAAGAGGGTCAGTTCTCCGAGTCTGGCGTTCGGACGATGAGGAATTCCGTCCGTCGGTTCTCCTGGTGTTTGGCTTCTGAACAAGGAACACCATTGCTGCACTCGTTGCGCAGCTCTTCCTCGCCCACACCAACCGGGTGAACCTGACTGGCATCGACACCGAGGTCGAGCAGGTAGCGGGCCGCACTGTTGGCGCGACGTTCGCTGAGTTTTTGGTTGTAGCTGTCCGTTCCACGGGCGTCACAGTGGGAGCGCAGCTCCACCTCGATGCCAGGGCGGTTCTGGAGGAATTCCGCCACGAGGGACAATGCGGGCTTGGCTTCGTCCCGGAGGCGGTAACTGTCGTAATCCCAGCGGATTTCCGGCAGTTCAAACCGGTCTCCCTCCCGAATGGAGCTGGCATAATCGTCGTTGTCCAACAGGCTGGTCGGAACGAGGGCAATGTCCACCTGCATCTCGCGGACGAGTGGATCGGAGGGCGTCTGGATGTTGAGGTTGCGCGCGAAGTAGGTGTCCATCAACGCCTCCGCACGGAAGGTCCGCCCGTGGGGCAGGTTGAGCGAGAATTCGCCGTTCATGTCCGAGTTGAGCGCCACAGCACTGCCATCTTCCGCATCGAGCAGATTGATGGTTGCGTTGGGGATCGGCGCACCCGTGATGCTGTCCACCACCAACCCTTCCACGAGGAGGGGGCGTTCCAGGATGTTGAACTTGAACAGGCGGTCGTATCCGTAACGGTCAGAGGACACGAGTCCACTCCTTCCGTCGGCATTGAAGGTCAGGGAGAAGTCGTCGCTCTGGCTGTTGAGGGGGTAGTCGAGGTGAATGGGCCCTGCCCAAGCACCCGTCGAGTCCCGCACGGTGAACAAGACGTCCAGTCCTCCAAAGGTGATGTGGGCATCGGAGGCAAAAAAGAGGGTGTCATTTCCCTTGAGGGAAGGAAAGACGTCGTCTCCCACGCTGTTGACCATGGGGCCCATGTTGACGGGCGGGAACTCCCAAGTCGTACCGTTCCGGCGGATGTACCAGAGGTCCATGCCGCCATGTCCCCCTGGCATGTCGCTGGAGAAATACAGGCGGGTCCCATCTGGACTCCACGCTGGGTGGGCAAACATGTTGGTCCCTTCACTCAAGCCGATTTCCACCACGCGCTCCCAGGCTTCGAGTCCCTTTCTGGCGTAGTAGAGGGTCGTGTTGTTGACGTCGCTGTCATCGGTCAGCAGCTTGTTGGCCTTGTCGCCTTCATGGCTGCTTCTGGTGAAGACAAGAATGCTGCCATCTGGGGATGGGGCCGCCATGCCATCGTGGTAAGGACCATTGATGCCGGGAACCAATTGTGGCGTTCCTCCTTGAACGGGCATTTGGTATACGTCGGTGTAGCTCAAATCCGTGTATGGATCGCGCGCTCCTGGACGCTCGACAGCGCCCGTGAAGTAGATGGTCTTGCCGTCGCGAAGGGGAGCGAAAGCAGAGCGGATTCCCGGTGTCTCCAAGGGGTTCAGGACGAATGCCGTCGTATCGCGGCGCTCATCCTGCGCCAAAACGGCGCTCTGGCGAAGGGCCGCAGCCACTTCGTTGCCGGGATCCCGCTGGCTGACGGCGTTGAGAATGCGCTCAGCTTGGTCATAGTCGCCCTGTTTGAAGAGGACCGCGGCATAGGCGATGCGGTCCTCATCCGTGGCCTCTGGCAACGCCACGAGCACAGAGTAGGCCATGGCGGCTTCGGCATGTTCGTTGACAATGGCGTGGGCACCCGCCAGCATTCGGTAGGCTTCCGGCTCCGGGATGCGTTGGACGGCCTTTCCGAAGTGGTGGATGGCGTCTTGGTAGCGCAACTCATCGAAGGCGGCTTGGCCTTCTTCGAGGTGAAGTCGGGCACAGCCGGACAACAGGCCCATGGCGAGGACCAGACCGATCAGGGGAAGGGTGGAGATTCGATTCAACATCCCTCTTTAGAAATAACGGGGTGAGCGCTTGGCCGTGACGCCTTGGCCAAAGTCAAAGCCAATCAGGACCTCATTGGAACCGGCGGAAAAGTCGCGGATTTCACTCAGCGTGAAGTCCCGGGCAAACCCAATTCGCAGCTCTGGTGTGACTTGGATTTCCATCATGCTGACGATGGCATCGCCCGTGCGCCACCCAGCACCGAGCCAAATCTTTTCGGCAAAGAGGGCATGGAGGTTGAGGTCAACCTGAGGGTGTTCTGTTTGGACCATCTTCACCAGGAAGCTCGGCTTCAGCATGACGCCGTTCGAGACCTTCATCACCACACCCGCCGTGGTCAATACGTGTGGGACGGCCGTCTGCGCCGTGGGTCCGAGGGCAGTCAAGGTGGGAATGGCCACGCCGAGATAGAACCGCTGCAGGTGGTAGTAGGCACCGAATCCAAATTTGGCGGCTTGCGTAATCTGTTGGTTCTCGCTGTAATTGGGGTCACCGGGGTCGGAGAGTTCGGCCGCAAACAGGTCAGCTCGGGTGTTGCCCAATCCGCCGCGGAGGCCAAAGGCCAGGCGTCCGGCTCCCAAGCGCATCCGATAGGCGAAGTTGACGGACACGTCTGTTTGCGTGGTCAGGCCAATCTGGTCGTGCAGCATCAGCACCCCAACCCCCATGCTGTTGTTGCGCAAGGCCCCGTCAATGGCCAGGACGCTCGTGGTGGGCGCACCATCAAACTGGTTCCACTGGCTGCGGTGCAGCAGGGAGGAGGAGGTGTACGGGTGGGAGCCCGCATACCCCGGATTGATCAACAGCCCGTTGAACAGGTACTGGCTGATCATCACGTCCTGCTGGGCGTGAAGGGCACCGCCCATCGCAAGGGCGAGGGCCATCCAGATGGCACGGAGCGCACGCATCCGATTGAAGTTGGAATGGAACGTCATCATGGGTTGTCTTTCCGGATGTCGACGTAAGTGCCTTCTTCACGCGTCTCATTGATGCGGAAGAGGATGAAGTAGGTGCCGTCCACGAGGAAGTCTCCACCACTGTCCCTTCCGTCCCAATCGTTGAGATAGAGGCCGCCAGGCGTGCTCTCGAAGACCTTGGTTCCCCAGCGGTTGAAGACCATGAAACTGACGAAATCGTCTTCCGTATTCCAGTCACAGGGAGGGTAAGGGGCCCCATTGTTCTCCAGTCCGAGGTTGCCAATGACATAACGGTCGTTGTAGCCGTTTCCACCTGGGCTGAAGGCGTTGGGCAACACCAAGGCAGGCTCCTGCACCACGATGACCTGTTCGAGCTCGGTCTTGTTGTCACAATGGTCGGTCAGGACCCAGGTGCGCAAGACGGTGAAGTCGTTGTCGCCGTTTTCTGCGAGCACAGAATCGGAGTAGGTGACCACGATTTCATCGTCTGTCGCACAGTTGTCCGAAGCGCCAAACGGCAGGTCATTGATGTCGGCGTTGAGGGCAGCCGGGACGGTGAATTCCGGCACCTCGAAAGCGCAGTAGTACGGCTCGTCCTGGAACACCGCGAAGGAAATGGTTGGACCTTCGGTATCCACCACGGTGATGGTGTGCACGAACACGGTTGTGTTTCCGTCGCAGTCCGTGAAGGTGTAGGTGTCGATGAGCGTGTATTCACAGGGGCTCTCCTCGAGGCCTTCCGTGACCCGCTCTGCGGTCATTTCCCAGCCGTTGCAATCGTCGGTGACCACGAAGTCCGTGTCCAACAGCAATTCGGGGTCGTCGCCGCATTGAATGGTTGTATCGGCGGGCAAGGAGGCCGCATCGATCACGGGACCCGTCGTGTCCTCGACCTCAAACGTGGTGCTCGCCGTCACCGAGTTGCCGCATTCATCGGCACCGGTGAAGGTCATGACCAGGCTGAACGTGCCGGGACAACCCGTGGACAGGGTGTCCACCATGCAGTCGAGCGACGTGGTGCCACAATCGTCAAAGACGAGCACATCGAAGTCCGAGCACAAGGGCAGCGTGTCCAGGCAATCGAACGTGGCGGCCTCCGGGAGGGTCGTCTCGTCGAATTGGGGAGCGATGGTGTCCACGATGGTGATGGCCTGAGAGGCCGAACTCGTGTTGCCGCAGTCATCCGTGAAGGTGAAGGTGCGCGTCACCAACAGGGCAGCGGTGCAGACGGAGTCGGTGGAGGCGGAGTCTGTGCTCACTGTCAAGCTGACCTCGCTGCACCCGTCCATGGCCGTGGGC
>CBFHWV010000096.1:3480-6848 GCA_965659565.1 uncultured Flavobacteriales bacterium | reverse complement strand
GATTTTCAAGGAAGCCATCGACCCGGCCCTCGGCCTGCGCGATTTCCAGGCCCGCCGCATCGCCTTCAACTTCGGCCTGTCCGGCAAGGCGTTCAAGGAAATGGTCAAATTCGTCAAGGCCCTCTATGCCGCCTACGTGGGCAGCGACGCCTCGATGTTCGAGATCAACCCCGTCCTCAAGACCTCCGATGACCGCGTCATCGCAGTGGACTCCAAGGTGACCCTCGATGGCAACAGCCTCTACCGCCACCCGGATTACGCCGCCATGCGCGACACCACCGAGGAGGACCCCACGGAGGTGGAAGCTGGAGAAGCCGGCCTCAACTACGTGAAGCTTGACGGCAACGTCGGCTGCATGGTCAACGGCGCCGGCCTGGCCATGGCCACCATGGACATCATCAAGCTCAGCGGCGGTGAGCCGGCCAACTTCCTCGACGTCGGCGGTACGGCCGATGCCGAGCGCGTGGAAAAGGCGTTCCGTATCATCCTCCGCGACCCGGCGGTGAAGGCCATCCTGGTCAACATTTTCGGCGGCATCGTCCGTTGTGACCGCGTGGCGCAGGGTGTGGTGGATGCCTACAAGAACATGGGCTCCATCGACGTGCCCATCATCGTTCGCCTTCAGGGCACCAACGCCGAGGAGGCCAAGAAGCTCATCGACGAGAGCGGGCTGGAGGTGCACAGCGCCATCCTGCTCCAGGAGGCGGCCGACAAGGTCGCTGCCGTCCTCGCTTGATTCGGCCGACGTCGGAGGTCAGGCCCGACGCACCAAGGTCAATCCGTCCCCGACGGGCAGCACGGTGGTGCGCAACGCGCGGTCATCGCGAAGCCGGGCGTTGAGCGCCCGGAGCGCGTCGGCTTTGGGGCCCTCGGCGGCATTCGGCCCGTCGAGCGTCCCATCCCACCAGGTGTTGTCCAACGCGGCCCATCCGTTTTTTGCGAGCAGGGGCAGCACACCATCGAGGTGGGCCAGAACGCCTTGCTTGTCCGCGTCGACATAGGCGAAGTCGATGTGTCCCTGTCGGTCCACATCCCACTCCTCGAGCACGTCTCGCACGTCGGCATGGTGGCGCTGAATGCGATCCCCGGCTTCCGCCCGGCCCCAGAATTCGTCTTGGAGGGCAAACAGTTCATCGTTGCGTTCGACGGTGTGCAATTTGCCGTCGGCGCGCAGCCCTTCGAGGAGGCACAGGGTGCCATAACCGGTGAAGGTGCCGAGCTCGAGGATGGTCCTCGGCCGCAGCATGGTGGACACCATGGCGAGCATTCGGCCGGTGTGGACGTCGCTCATCAGCCGGCCATGTCGGGTGCGTTGCCAGGTGGCCGTGCGCAGGTCGGCCAGCAATGCGGGCTCCGGAGAAGAATGGGTGTGGGCGAATTCCAACAGGTCCATGCCCCGAAGGTCGGTCTTCAGCAGAAGGTGCCGACGAAGCCCAGGAAGATGACGAGGTCGGCAGCGCCCACGTTGCCGTCTCCGTTCATGTCGGTGTTTCCACAGTCCATGATGCACCCGAATGTTCCGAGGAAGATGACCAGGTCCGCCGCACCCACCACAGTGTCTCCGGAAAAGTCGCCTTCGCACGCCACCGTTTCGATGAGCACCTCGCTGGCTTCCATCAGCCCATTGCAATTGTTGTCGATGCCTTCGTTGGTGCCGGGCGCCCCTGAATACTGCAGCGGGTTGTTGTCGTCGCAGTCGCAGATGTTGTTGTGGGTGTCGTTGTCGGCATCCACAATGCCGGCGCAGGATTCGAAATTCGCTTCGCAATTGCTGGAGACGCATTCGTCACAGGCGCTGGCGGACCCAAAGGCGCAGATGGTGGCGCAATTGCTCAAGGCGCAGTCTGCCTGGTCTGCAAAGCAGGAGATACAGCCGGTGGACATGGTCGGCAATTCGAGCACGGCGGCGGCGTAGAAACAGCTCGACGGATTGGGGGAAAAGGCACAATCCAGTCCAACAGACGTCACCGCAAGGTCCACCATGTCTGCGCTGTCGCAGAGAAGCATCAGGTCGTAGTCGTTGCATTGGGCATGCACAGCGCCCGAAAAAGCGGACAAGACAAGGGCCAACAAGGCCGTGCGGATGGCGGTGAACATGACGAGGCGGTGAAGCAGTTTACAATTTACGGAATTCCCCGCAGAGGGGCGGGCTATCTTCGCCCCATGGGCAAAAAAGGGGACGGCATGCGCAAACTTGGTGGGCTCGACGCCTTGGCCGGCTTGCACCAAGCCATGGGAGGTGAGTGCGCTGAATTGCCCGCCGAACATCCAGCAGAACAAGCAGCCGATGTCCCGGGCACCCTTTACGTTTCCCGCGACAAAAAGGCGCGCAAAGGCAAGGAGGTGACCCTCGTGGAGGGCTTTGATCCCGACATCCACGACGGCCTTGGCGCAGACGTGGCCCGCCAGCTCAAGTCCCATTGTGGCGTTGGCGGAGGATGGAAAGAGGGCGCCGTATTGCTGCAAGGCGACCACCGCAGCCGGGTGGCCGACTGGCTCATCGGGCAGGGCTACACCGTCAAACACAAAGGAGGATGAGCGAATCACGCCACACTGGTGAGGCGCCAGTCGAATATGTCTGTCGAACTTTGATGGGGCTGGAGCCCCTCGTCGCTGGAGAACTGGAGGCCCTGGGCGCCACCGAGATTGTGCCCGGACGCCGGAGCGTCACGTTTCACATCGGTGAATCGGGGCTGTACGCCTTCCTGCAGTCGTCTCGGTTTGCGGTGCGGGTGTTGCGCCCCGTGTTTCGATTCAAGGCCAAAGGGCCGGATGATTTGCACGCCAGGGCCGTGAAGCTGAATTGGGGCCAATGGGTGGATGACCGGCGGTCCATGGCCCTCGATGTCACGGTCAACAGCGAGCATTTCCCGCACGATCAGTTTGCGATGTTCCGTCTCAAGGACGCCATGAGCGACCATTTCCGGGACCGCATGAAGGGCGAGGGGAGCGGGCACCTCAACATCAACCGGACAGCTCCGGAGCAGTTGATCCACCTCCACATTGCGGGCGAAGACGTGACCATTTCGCTCGACCTGGTGGGCAAGGATGCCCTGTTCAAACGGGGCTATCGGGCACCCCGGGCGAGGGCGCCACTCAATGAGGTGCTCACCGCAGGCTTGTTGGCCCTTGCCGGATGGAAGCCAGGCCAGGTCTTGCTCGACCCCATGTGTGGTTCCGGCACGTTCTCCATTGAGGCGGGCCTTTGGACGGCAGGGGTGCCGATCCACGCCGGACGCCGGGATTGGACTTTGTTTGGCATGCCCCAATTCAACCCTCAGCTCTGGCGGGAAGTCGGCGAGGCGGCCAGGAAGGAGCAGATTGAACGGGCGCCCATTTTGGCCTCGGATTGGAACAAGCACCCAGTG
>CBFHWV010000096.1:0-3381 GCA_965659565.1 uncultured Flavobacteriales bacterium | reverse complement strand
GAAGTCGGCGAGGCGGCCAGGAAGGAGCAGATTGAACGGGCGCCCATTTTGGCCTCGGATTGGAACAAGCACCCAGTCGGGGATGCCCGCGAAAGCGTCCGGACCGCCGGACTCGAGCACCTGGTCCGTGTGGAGGTGGCCGACTTCCTCGATCTGAAGCCGCCGCGCGATGTGGAGCCGGGGTTGGTGGTGCTCAATCCACCCTACGGTCAACGGGTGCATGCCGACGACCTCGAAAACCTGTACGGGGGCATCGGCGGGGCGCTGAAGCACCGCTGGACCGGGTGGCGCGCAGCCATTCTGTTTCCCAAAGACCTCGAAGCCCAGCACCGCATCGGCTTGAAGCCCACGTCCAAGCACACCGTCATGAACGGACCACTGGCTTGCACCTGGGCGGTATACGACCTGTTCAAAGGCAAGCGGGCAGACCACCTGTCGGGGGGCGCTGGCGAATCGGCACCGGCGCCGGCTGCACCCGTCGAGGAGCAGGAGGGCCAAACGGTCCGCTTCCGCCGTCCGCGAATTCAGAGGTCCACCGACGCCGACGCCGACGAGTGAGCGGGTTGGGCGAACTTGCCCGCATGTTGCCATTTTTCAGCCCGGCGGGGCGCATCGGCATGGTCCTCTTCGCGGGACTGCTTGCCACAGGTTGCGGTTTTCGGAGTACCCCGGCGGACTTGGTGCTCCACAACGGGCGCATCCTCACGTTGGATGCCGCCAGCTCCGAAGCGCAAGCCGTGGCAGTGCGCCAGGGCCGCGTGGTCGAGGTGGGGGCGGAGCGCGCCATCCTCAACAAGTATTCCGCCGCGCGGGAAGTGGACCTCAAGGGGGCCGTGGTGGTGCCCGGATTGATGGATGCCCACGCTCATTTTGTGGGGTATGCCAAGGGGTTGGCCAATGCCGACCTCGTGGGAACGGACTCCGAGGCGGCCGTGTTGGCCCGGGTGCAGGCGCATGCGGAGCGCTATCCGGACGGCTGGATCCTGGGCCGGGGCTGGGACCAAAACGACTGGGCGGAGACCGGTTTTCCCGACCGCCATACGGCGTTGGACGCGTTGTTCCCGGATCGGCCCGTGTTGCTGGAACGGGTCGATGGCCATGCCATTTGGGTGAATCAAGTGGCCCTGAATCTGGCGGGATTCACCCCGGAGACGGAGGTGTTCGGCGGAGAATTGCTGCGCAATGGGACCCGTGAGTTGACCGGCGTCCTGCTCGACAAAGCGGCAGACAGCTTGCAAGCGATGGTCCCTGAGCCGGACAGCACCCAACTGGCTGCGCTGATGGCGGAGGCGGGGCGCCGGCTGGCGGCCGTTGGACTCACCCACATCACGGATGCGGGACTCGGCCCCGATGAGGTCGCCGCATTGGAGGCGGTACAGGCATCTGGCGAGGTGTCCCAGCGCTTTTCCGTCATGGTCAGTGACCGCCCAGAGGCGCTCGATCATTTTCTGCCGCTCGGGCCCCGGATCGACACCGCGGGCAAATTGGATGTGCGCGCTGTCAAATTCTACATGGATGGGGCTTTGGGATCGCGGGGCGCTGCTTTGCTCGAGCCGTATGCTGACCGGCCCGATTCCAAGGGGCTTTTCTTGCAGGACGAAGGTGAATACCGGGCCAAGCTCGAGCGGGTGAAGGCGGCTGGATTTCAAGTCGCGACCCACTGCATCGGCGACGCGGCCGTCCGTCGCGTGCAGCATCACTATGGCGAATTGCTCGGTGGCGTCAACGACTTGCGCTGGCGGATGGAGCATGCCCAAGTGGTCCACAAAGCCGACGTCCAGCCCTTCGCAGACTTCACGATCATCCCCTCGGTTCAGCCTACGCATGCGACGAGTGACATGTATTGGGCGGGCCAGCGTTTGGGTCGAAATCGGGTCCGTCGGGCATACATATATAATAGGCTGAAACAACAGCTGGGATGGATTCCCCTTGGAACGGACTTCCCTGTCGAGGGCATCTCCCCCTTGCGAACGTTCTATGCGGCGGTGGTGCGAAAGGACGTGGAGGGCTACCCGGAGGGCGGTTTTCAATCCGAAGAGGCGTTGGCCCGAGAAGACGCATTGCGCGGGATGACGGGCTGGGCGGCATTGGCCTGTTTCCGGGAGAATGACTTGGGGCAGATCGCCCCAGGATACCGGGCGGACTTCACGGTCTTGGACCGCAACCCGCTCAAGGTGCCGGAAGAGGCCCTGCTCGAAACCCGGGTGCTGCAAACGTGGATTGGCGGAGAGTCCGTCTTTGAACTTGACGCGGCCTCAAATGTGATGCACCCATGAAGACGTCCACTTCGAAGCGCACCCCGTGGGGGCTCATCGCCTATATCGGCGTGGCCATCGTGGCCATTGCCATTGGTACGGTTTTGCTGACTCCGGATGAGCAGTTGCCCATCTACCAGCCGTCGGATTTGAATCCGGCATTGGTGGACCCCGAAGTGATGGGGCATGAAGACCACCGGATCCTGCCATTCACCTTGGTCAACCAGCTGGGCGATACGGTGACGCAGCAGGATGTCGCCGGTCAGGTTCTCGTGGTCGACTTCTTCTTCACCCGGTGCGCCACGATTTGTCCCATGCTGACGTCCAACATGAAACGGGTGCAGGACAGCTTCATGGCCGAGGAGGGGGTCCGGTTGTTGAGCCACAGTGTGACCCCCGTGGCAGATTCTGTGTCTGTCTTGGCGGCGTATGCCGAGGCCAATGGGGTGGAATCCAGACGCTGGTGGATGCTGACGGGCCCCAAACCGGACGTGTACCGGCTGGCCAGGCAGAGTTATTTCGCCGCCTTGGATGAGGGGGATGGCGGGCTGCAGGACTTCGTGCACACCGAGAACATCGTCCTCGTCGACACGCTGGGGCGCCTGCGTGGCTTCTATGACGGGACCGATTTGGATGAAGTGAACCGGTTGGTGCGAGACCTGAAATTCCTGCTGGAACGCCGATGAAACCTCAGGAGGAGAAGGGCCGTACAGGTCATTCTTCCCGTGGGGTCGAAAAAAAAATGGGTAGAGTCTTGCCGGTATAAAAATCGGTTCTACATTTGCCCCCGCTTTGAACGCAAGGCGCCTCTGCAAGCCACGAGGAGAAAGAGAAAAAAAAGTGAGTGAGGCTTGTGAGGATTAAAACTTGAAGTATCTTTGTCGCCCCGTTTTCGGGTAGACATTTGAGACCAAAGGGTCTCACTTAGATAGAAGTTCTTTGAAATGATGTGATAGCCCAACCAACGTTAATCTACTTTGAGAGTACAAATTCAAACTTTTACAATGGAGAGTTTGATCCTGGCTCAGGATGAACGCTAGCGGCAGGCCTAACACATGCAAGTCGAGGGGTAACAGGGAAAGCTTGCTTTCCGCTGACGACCGGCGAACGGGTGCGTAACACGTAT
>CBFHWV010000095.1:0-6952 GCA_965659565.1 uncultured Flavobacteriales bacterium | reverse complement strand
TACCCGGAGCTCAAGGCCAACCAGAACTTCTCCGACCTGCAAGCCCAGCTCGAGGGCACGGAGAACCGCATCTCGGTCGCCCGCAAGAAGTTCAACGACACGGTGAAGGGCTACAACGGCAAGGTGCGCCGCTTCCCCGGCGCCCTGTGGGCGGGCATGTTCGGCTTCGAGCAGCGCGAGTACTTCGAGTCGGTGGAAGGGTCCGAGGCCGCACCCACGGTGGACTTCGGTTCTTGATGGCGGCCCGGGATTTCCTGTCCGACAAGGACAAGGCCGACATCCTCGTGGCCATCTCCGACGCCGAGGCGCAGACCAGCGGCGAGATCCGGCTCCATGTGGAGTCGCGGTGCAAGGGCGACGTGCTCGACCGCGCCGCGCAGGTCTTCGAGACGCTGGCCATGCACAAGACGGAACTCCGCAACGGGGTGCTGTTCTACCTCGCCACGCAGGACCGGCAGTTTGCCATCCTCGGCGACGGCGGCATCAACGCGGCCGTCCCGGAAGGCTTCTGGAACGACGTCAAGGACACGGTCATCGCAGGCCTCGCAGCCGGCAAGGGGGGTGAAGGCCTCGCCGCCGGCATCCGATTGGCGGGTGAGCAGCTGTCCGCCCACTTCCCTGTGGCCGCGGACGACGTGAACGAACTCTCAGACGACATCAGTTTCGGATGAAGCAGCTTGCCTCCCTCCTGCTGGTGGCCCTGGCGGCCGTGACCCTGACCGGCCTTCACGCCCAGGCCGACCTGGACTGCCTCCCCGCCAGTGGCACGCCGGGCACGTTTGTCTACGACTACGCCGACATCCTCTCCCCGGAGGACGAAGCGGAGTTCAACCAGACCGTCCGCGCCCTGAACGACACGACGCCCAACAGCATCGTCGTGGTCACCCACCCCGACTTCTGCGGCGAGGAGCCGTTTGAGTTTGCCGTGGGCGTGGGCGAGAAATGGGGCGTCGGCGACGCCCAATTCGACAACGGCATCGTCCTGGCGCTCTCTCCCAAGACCAGCGACCGCAAGGGACAGGTCTTCATCGCCGTGGGATACGGCCTTGAGGGCGCCATCCCCGATGTGACGGCCAACCGCATCATCGACATGGAGATGATCCCGGAATTCAAGGTGGGCGGTCCCGACGCATACGCGTGGGGCATCCGCAACGCTCTGGCCGTCCTGGGCCCCATGGCCAGCGGAGAAATCCAGGAGTACGAGCCGGGTGCACCGCTGGGTGCTGCGGGCATGATTGTGGCCCTCCTCTTCTTTGGCTTCATCTTCCTGGTGCCCGTCATCCTCGCGTTTGGCGTCGTCCGGAAGTACGGCCGCAACAACGACCTCGGATCGCTGGTCGCTTTGATGCTCCTGGCCAACCAATCCGCCAACCGCAGCCGGGGCTCCTTCGGGAACTTCAGCAGCGGCAGCGGCGGCTTCGGAGGCAGCGGCGGCTTCGGCGGCGGTAGCTTTGGCGGCGGCGGTGCCGGCGGCAGCTGGTAACCCTCACACAAGACCCCAATGAGCAAATACGCGAAGTACATCGGCGGCGCCCTCGGATGGGCCTTGGGCGGCCCCATCGGCGCGATCATGGGCTACGCCTTCGGGTCCATGGTGGGTGACAAGAGCCTGTCCATGGAGGGCGGCCCCCAACAGCAGGGCATGCCCGGTGGCGGACCGCGACAGCGACAGACCGGAGCGGGCGACTTTGCCGCTTCGATGATCGTCCTGAGCGCGGCGGTCATGAAGGCCGACGACCGCATCCTCAAGTCCGAACTGGACTACGTCAAGCGCTTCTTCGTCAGCAACTTCGGCGCCGCCCAAAGCGAGCGCTACATCCTCACCCTCCGCGAGGTCCTGAAACAGGACGTGGACACCCGCGCCGTCTGCCGCCAGATCAGCGCCATGATGGAGCACAGCAAGCGATTGCTCCTGCTCCAATACCTCTACGGCATCGCCCAAGCCGATGGCGACGTCGACCCCCGCGAGGTCGAGGTCATCCGCAAGCTGGCCAACTGGCTCGGCATCAGCGCCAAGGACGTCAAGAGCATCGAAGCCAGCTTCTACACCGACGTCGCCTCCCACTACGCCGTCCTCGAGATCTCCGAATCGGCCACCGACAGCGAGGTCAAGAAGGCCTTCCGCCGCATGGCCATCAAGTTCCACCCCGACAAGGTGCGCGACATGGGCGAGGACTACCAAAAGCAGGCCCGCGAGCGCTTCGACCGCATCACCGCCGCCTACGAGGCCATCAAAAAACAGCGCGGCATCAAATAGCGCTGGCCTTTACTCCAGGACCATCACCTGCTGCGAGGCGAAATTCCGGTGGCCAAAAACCAGCGTCACCAACAGGGTTTGGCCTGCATGGGCCTCCAAACCGTTGACGGTGACGGCGTTCTTTCCTGAAGGCTGGGTTCCAAGCAGTACGTTCCGAACGAGCCGCCCCTGGGTGTCGGTCACCAGGATGTCCACGTTCATGGCAGCGTTCAATTCAAAGGAGAGCTGAACCTCACCCGAAGTCGGATTGGGGTATGCCTTGAACGTCTGGGGGGATCTGATGGGCATGGCCAGTTCGCCCGTGGAATTGGACCGCGTCAGTTGCACTTTGTACACAGATGAACTGGCACTGGTGTTGCCCGTTTGGTTGAACGAAAACGGGTTGACCTGGCTGCTGTTGATGCCGCCGACGAGGTAGCCGAGGGTGATGGTTTCTCCGATTTCATCCATCAAGACCAATTCGGAGGCCTCATCCACAGCCACGCCGTCGGCCACGAAGAATCCGGCGTTGGTGCCCAGCAATCCATCCATGGTGGCCGGCAACTTGAATTCTTCAAAAGTGCCGTCGGAATGGCGCACCACCCTGCTGATCGTGTTGACAAAAGGAACCAACGGATCTTCTACCAATTGGTCGTTGTCATCCAATTGGAACTGGCTCATTCCTCCAAAGAACAGCGCGTGGGTCTGTCCCGTTTGCGCATCGTACAGGGAAGTGCAACCACTGTGGTATTGACTCAAATGTTGATTGAACTCCGTGACCGGCTCATGGCCTTGTTCGGTGATGGACACAGGGTATAGAAAAGGCAGGTTTTCATTGAGTTGAAACACCCCCGAAAACAAGGTGAGCCCGATGGTCCCATCGCTGGTCTTGAAGGGAAGCAAATTGTAATCCCGCCTGTGCAGGTGCACCTCATCGCTCCAGGCATCCATGCCGTCCACACTGAGCGTCCCCTCCGCGAACGAAGCGGAAAATCGCCGAATGGCGTTGGTGTACTCCTGGGTGTAGGTGGCGTGCCCCATGGGATTGTAGCGGCCATCAAACCGGTGCCCCCCCACCAATGCCAGCGCTTCGCCGAGGCGGTTCAAATGCCCTCCCGTGACCGCAAAAAAATCGTCCTCCACGGAATCGTACAGCCCCTCGAACGAACCGCCCTGAAGGATGGCATCGACGAAGCCCGACACGGACAGCGCCGTCAACCTGGGGTATGTCATGTGGTCCTCAGCGGATGCGGAATACGCGTAGCCTCCCGCCACATACAGCACGTCGCCCACCTGGTGGAAGTTCATGTTGGTGGATTGCAGTTGCTCGGCCACCTCAGGCGTGAGGGCGTCCAATGACGCCGTGTGGACCGTCCCTTCTTCGATGTCCACCACGATCATGAGGGTGTTGTTGGAACCCGCTGGAAAGGCATTGAAGGGTTGTCGGGCGTGCAAGCCATCGAGTCGCCCCCCAAGAATCAGCCACTTCCCTTCGTGTTGGGCTTGGGCAAACGAATGAAGGCCCGGCAGGTCCGGCAGGTCAACCGCGGTCACCTCCACCGAAAAGGGAAAGCTGTCGGTGTTTTGACCCAAAAGAACGCCAGCGTGCAGGGTGACCGTGGCCAGGACCAGAAAAAAGACATGTTTCATGGCGCGCAAACTACCACCGCCACAAAATGCAGGGCGCAACTTACATCACACACCCGACTGGCGCTCGCCTGCCCTCTGCCGGCCCCACCACCGCACGGATTTCGCGGGCCTTTTCCTTTGGCCTGACGCCTATGGGCAAATGGCCCCGAAAGCGGCGAGGATGACGAGCATATCGGGCACGCCAATCCCAGGCGTTCCATCCACATCGTGCGTACAGCCGGACAGGCAGCCATATTCACCGAGGATCAGCAGCACATCACTGACGGCGACGATGCCGTCCCCATCGAGGTCTGCGGCACAATCCGCCTCCGGGCCGGGGATGTCGGGGCCGGGGCAATCCGTGCAGGTGCCAAAACACACCGCCTCCAACACGATGTCTTCCGATCCGATCGACAGGAAGCGGTCAATCCCATCCGCGCATTCGGTCGGCACTCAGGTAGGTCAAGACTTTGCCGAGGTGGTCGTGGTCCGTTTTCTCGAGTTGATTCTCGATGATGACCTTGCCCCCCAAACCATCATCTCCGTAGAGATCGAGGCTGAACGAACCTACGCGCTTCTCTCGCTCCTCGATGGTCACTTCGAAGTCAAGGACGTCGTTCAAGTAATCGATGTTCTTCTCCAACCAGACGGTGAAGTCGCTGTCTTCCAGATTTCCCGGAGTGGCACCTGTTTGATCTTCCCTTCTTCCATGGAGGCAAGATCGGGGTTGTGGGCAGTAAAAAAGCCGGGCGTGGACCCGGCTTTTCTGTTGGTGTTTGCTTGGTCTGTCGCGCTCGCGGTTAGTGGCGGACGACGGGGAGGCGCCATTGGCCCTGGCCGTCCGTGAGGAGGACGGTGTAGAGGCCGGGTGCCAGGGCGGTGAGGTCGAGGGTGCGCTGGCCGGTCGTCTGGCCGCTCCAGTTGGTGGAGAGGACCGTGCGGCCGCTGGCGTCGAGGAGGGCGACGTCGAGGTCGAGGGTCGTCGCGCCGAGGTCGAGGTCGAGCGTCAGGGCGCCGGACGTCGGGTTCGGGAAGGCTGAGACCGCCGCAAGGCCGTCGATGGTGCCCACGCCAACCGGGTTGGTGACCGTGACCGTCAAGGGCACGCGCTCGGAGGCGCAGCCCACGGCGTCGACCGACACCTGCCAATCGTAGAAAAAGTAGTAGTAGTTCTGGCCGTTGGCGCCGTTGACGCTCGTGCCGGTGATGGCGCCGAAGTCAGCCAGTGCGTAGGGGTACGCGGGGTCGGATCCGATGCCGTCGCGCCACAGGCCGGACGTGTCGTCGGCGGAGCGGAGGCCGTAGTCCACGCCCGCCGGGACGTAGAAGCCGAGGTCGACCATGCTCTCCCCTGCCGGCACATTGACCGTCGCGCTTTCGAGCTCGGTGCCGTTGGCGTCGACCAATGCGATGGTGCGGTCGCCCGCCTCGTCGGCGTAGACCTTGACCGACTCGATGGTCAAGCCTTGGTAAGCATCAAACGTGAGCCAGAAGTTGGCGTTGGGGTGGAACTGGCCGTTGTCTTCGTCGCGGGCGGGATTGCCGCCGGAGCCTTCCGTGCCGGGGTTGGTGCTCTCGCTCTCGACCCAGAAGGTCGTGGTGGTGCCCACGAAAACCGGCACGCCAGCGCCAGCGCCGAAGGGCAGCACGTCCGTTTCGTTCTCGTACCACAGGAGGTTGTCGCCGGTGGCGTTCAAGTTGACCTCAGCGGGATCGACGATGGTGACGTCCTCCGTGGTCGGCGCCGCAGGGACAGGGTACACATCGACCACGATGTCTTCGCTCACATTCTCTGCACCACAGGCGTCGGTGTAGGTCAATTGGTACGTGCCGGCCAGGCCTACCTGGAGCTGCGGGCCTTCGACGCCCACGTTCCAGGAGCACACGCCGTCCTCCGGGCCGTTCAACGTAACGGAGCCGCCTTCGCAGAAGCCGAGCTGGCCGTCCACCGTCACGGTCGGGGCCGCAGGCTCGAGCACCTCGATGGTGACCGGATCGCTGGTGAAGCTGCAGCCGGCGTCGTCAGTGAGGGTCACGGTGTACGTGCCCGCCTCGGTGACGTCGATGGTGCTCTCCGTCTCGCCGTTGCTCCACTGGGTGTCGAAGCCGCTGTTGGTGGTCAGCGTCACGCTCTCGCCCGGGCAGAGGACGCCCGCGGCGCCCGATTGCGTGATCTCGGCGTCGATGAAGCAGAACGGCGGCAAGACGATGTCGTCGACCCAGCAGGCGTCGGCGCCGCCGGAGATGATGTTGTCCTTTTCATACGACCAAGTGATGGTGTGGAATCCAGCCGTGAGCGGGAAGGACTCCTCGGCCCAATCGAGTTCGCCGGACCACTCGGCCACCTGCGCGCCGTCGATGAGGAGGCGCAGGAAGTCCCAGCCGTCCTCGGTGGAAACGCGGCGCGCAAACGTCAGGTCTCCGTCGCCCAAAAACTCCAGCGCGATGGTGAGGTCGGTGCTCTGGTTGTCGCTGATGTCGCCACTCTCCATGCAGAAGTCGCCTTGGTAGGGGTTGTTGTTGGACACAAACCAGTCCTCGTTGCCGTCGTAGGCCCACGGGAAGCTTTGGTCGTCTCCGGTCTCCCATGTCTCCATGATGAGGTTGATGGGCTCGAAGAAGTCGCCCGCGGTCAGGTACAGGTCCTCTTCATTGGGACCAAAGGTGTTGAAGGTGAACAGCACCTGGAGCAAGCCGCCGAGGCCAGCGTCCTCGGACACCGTCACGCCATAGCTCTGGGTGAACGTCGCGCCGGGCTCGATGTCCTCCATGACGTAATCGCCGTTGTTGCCCCACGTGACGTCGGGGTGCTCGAAGTCGATCAGGCCCAATCCACCGGGAGCGGCGTCGTGGCCGTCGTTGATCACGGTGAAGACCAAGGTCGCGGTCTCGCCGCTTTCGAGGATGCCGTTGCCGCCGTCTTCGACGACGAGGTCGAGGATGGTGAAATGCGGGGCGTTGAGCGTCACGGGGAAGGACGTCGTCCACTGGTTGCCGTCGGCGTCGGTGATGGCGACGTCGAAGAGGGCCACGTGCTGGTCGGCCACGCCCGGCGTGACGTCAAACGCGAAGCCGGACAGCGTCAGA
>CBFHWV010000094.1:0-7055 GCA_965659565.1 uncultured Flavobacteriales bacterium | reverse complement strand
TAGCGCGTTCCGATGCAACGGTTGTAGGTCATCTGGTTGACGCCCTCGTTGGAGTGCGTCGTGGCCGCCACTGGGCACACCGTTTCACACGGGGCGTGGTTGCAGTGCTGGCACATCATCGGCATGTGCACCGTCTGCGGGTTGGCGCCGGGCTCCTCCATCTTGGCGTAGGTGGAAATCACACCCAGGCCTTCTTCCGCACCGCGCTCCTTGTCCCAATCGGACGCGTAGTAGCGGTCGATGCGCATCCAGTGCATGTCGCGGTGGCGCAACACTTCGTCCTTTCCGACGACCGGAACGTTGTTTTCGATGTGGCAGGCCGTCACGCAGGCGCTGCAACCAATGCAGCTCGTGAGGTCAATGGCCATGCCCCAACGGTGTCCGACACCGTCGACGGCATGCTCGTGCCACATGTCGAACTCGCCCGCGGCCTTCTTGTCGAGGGCGTTGATCTGGCCGTCACCGTTGACGTCGTCGTGCACATTGAGACCGATCACCCGGTTCCAGCTCGCTTCACCCCGCTTCGAATCCGCCTCGGCGAGGTAATCCCCGAGGGTCGTTTCCTTGACCACCGAGTTCCGCCCCATGTAGGTGTGGTGCAACTGGGTGCAGGCCAAGAAGTGCGTGGCGCCCGTGGCTTCGATGCTCACGTCGTACGCCGCATTGGCCGGGTGGCCATCCACCATGCCGGCCAGGCCGAAGGCGTTCTTTCCAACCGGAACGGGCTGGCCATTGGCATCGGCCAAGTGTTCTCCACCCGGGCCGACCTGGAAGGCCGCCTTGCCGATGGCCTCACCACCTTCTCCGCGGCCGTAACCCAAGGCAATGCCCACCGTTCCGGGCATCTGACCCGGTTGGGCAAAGGCCGGCAACTCCAGGGACTGCCCGTTCACGGTCACTTTGACCACGGATGCGGGATCCTTTTCTGCGATGTAGGTGTTGAGCCCCATCGCCTCCATGTCCGAGCGGGCCATGGTCACGTAGTTGTCCCACGTGGTCTTGGTGATCGGGTCTGGCGTCTCTTGGAGCATGGGGTTGCCGGCCTGTTGGCCGTCTCCCATGGTCACCTTGCGGTAGAGGTCGAGCTCAAACGCACCGCCTTTGCGGCCCTTCACTGCAGCGAGGGCGCCGGAAAGTGCAGTGCCACTGTAGGTCGGTGCCACCATCTCAGGCGCAGCCACCGCGAGGAAGCCATTGTGCACACCGGTGTTCCAATCCTGGTCCGTGTACATCGCATCAGACGTATAAGCAGCGTTGTGCGTCCGGCGCAAGAAGGTGTAAGCGTCCATGGACTGACCAGCCCAAGCGAGCAGGCTTTCCGTGGCATGACGGGTGTCATACAGCGGCTGAATGGTCGGCTGGACGAGGTCGATGCGGTTCGGGTCAATCTGGAGGTCGTTCCAGCTCTCCAACCAGTGGTGGTTCGGTGCAATGGCGGTGCAACGGCTGGCCGTCTCGTCTGCGAAGAGGGCGGTCGACACGCTGAAGGCCACTTTTTCGAGGCCCGCCTTGAAGCCGGCCGCATCCACACCGGAATAGGCGGGGTTGATGCCGTCGACCATGAGGGCGGAAACCTTTCCAGCCTTCATGTCGGCCACCAACTGGCCAAAGGCAGCGTCATCCCCTTGGAAGAGGTGGGCGTTCTCTTTGTATTCCACCGTCGTGCCCACAGCGCCGAGGGCCTGGTTGATGGCATTCACGATGCACTGCGTGGCGACATCGTTGTCGCCCGCCACCACGAGGCCGTTGGCGCCCGCTTTTTTCAGGTCATCCGCAGCGGACTTGACCCCAGCGAGGATGGCCTCGTCGAGCCCGGCCACATGGCCTTGCCCGTTGATTTCATTGAGCAGGGCCGCGGCCACATTGCCCTGCTGAGAAGGCTTCACACGGGTCCGGCGGTCCGCATTGGAACCGGTCAGCGACATGCCGCTTTCAAAGGCGTGCAACACGCCCATTTCTCCGTTCTCCGGGCGGCGGGTCTTGGCCCATTCTCCGGTGTACCAGACGTTGTCGCCCCACGTGCCGAGGAAGTCGGCATTGAGGGTGACCACCGCCTTGGCATTGGCGAATTGATAAGACGGGAAGACGCGGCGGCCGAAATCCTTCTCCGACGCTTCCACGATGGCCCCGTAGCTGACCGAATCACTCTGCACGTGCTCCACTCCAGTGGCGGTGGTGAGTGCGGCGATGGCTTGCTTTTGGCTGGGGCTCATGACCGTCCCGGTCAGCAGGACCTTGCGGCCCGATCCCGACAGGGCCGACTTCACGGCCGCGTCGAGCGCGTCCCACGTGGTGGCGGAACCGTTGAGCTGAGGCCCTTGCAGGCGAGCGGAGTCGTACAGTCCGAGCACGGAAGCATTGACGCGGGCATTGACCCGGCCGTAGCCCGTTTCCGTGTTGCTCTTGACGAAGATGGGACGGCCTTCACGTGTCTTCACGAGCACGTTGACGAAGTCGTGGCCATCGTAGTGGGTGGACGCGTAGTAGTTCGCGACACCTGGGGTGATCTCCTCCGGCTTGTTCGTGTAGGGAATCGACTTGACCACCGGCGTCTCGCAGGCAGCGAGGGTGGCCGCGGTCACGGAGAATCCCATGAACTTGAGGAAATCCCGGCGGCCCGTGTTGGCCCGCTGCAGGCGGTCATCAGAGAGGAACTCGTCCACCGGGCGCTCCGCGGGGAACTCCTGGGATTCGAGCTGTTCGAACTCTGGCGTGCGGTCCAACTCTTCGAGTCCGGACCAGTAAATCTTGTTGTCAGCCATGGGGCAGATCTCGATTTGCGTTCAGATGATCAGTAGTGGCACTTGGCGCATTCCCATCCGCCGAGTTCCTTGACCGTCGTCTTTTCGTCTTCCATGTAGCGGCGCAGCTCCTCGTTACCGCGGAGGTCGTCCTTGAGCCGCTCGTGAATGTCCTCGTAGTAGCCACTGGATGCGAAGCTGATCTCCGCCTTGTTGTGACACTCGATGCACCAGCCCATAGTGAGGGTGGGCTTGGACAATTGAATCAGTCCTGGGAAATCGTCCACGAGGGTGTTGATCTCCTCCACCGGGGCAATGCGACCCACGGTGTACTTGCCCACGTCACCGTGGCAGTTCTGGCACTCCAGCCCACCGACCACGACGTGCTGCTGGTGGCTGAAGAAGACGTGGTCCGGGAGGTTGTGCACCTTGTTCCACTTCAGCGGCTCACCTTGGAAATCGTCCTGTGGGCTCTGGTATCCATTCTGTCCCTCTCCGTCGAGGTAGGTTCCGGTTTCCGGGTCGAAGCCAATGGCCGCGTAGATCTTGCCGATCTCCACTTCTCCATAGCGGCTGCCCTTTTTGACCGCCTTGTGGCAGTTCATGCACACGTTGGTGGACGGGATGCCGGCGTGCTTGCTCTCGTAGGCGCTGTGGTGGCAATATTGACAATCCACCTCGTTCTCACAGACGTGGACGCTGTGGATGAACTTGACCGGCTGATCCGGTGTGTAGCCTTGGTAGACGCCAATGCCCATCAAAGTCTGATAGCCAATGACCACGAGGTAGGCCACCACGAACAGGCCGAGGATGCTCACAAACGTGCGGTTCTCCCAAGCCCAGGCGCGAAGGCGGACGAAATACGGCGCATCCTCATCTGCGGCGATCTCATTGGAGGCCCGTTCCAGGCTCCGGCGCACGGTCGCAGCACTCAGCGCCAGAATCAGGAACAAGGTCAACAGGATGAGGAACCAGATGGTGCCATTCGCACCCTGCTCCTCTTCCATGGCATCGTAAATGGTGGGGCAATCCGTCCCGGCGTCGGTTGTGGCCACCGCGTCTGGGGGATTCTGGACATACGCCATGATGTCCTTGATGTCATCGGCGCTCACAGCCTGGGCCGTCATCCAGCCATAGGTGCCAACGTAGCGGTCCACGAGGGACTTGACGTACGGATCGCCGGTCGCGGCTGCGGCTTGCGGATTCTGAATCCACTGGACCAAGATCTCGTCACTGGAACCCCACCGGTCGGCGATCCCGCCCAAACCCGGCGCTGCCAAGACTTCGTTGGTCACGAGGTGACAGGATGCGCAATTGGCATTGAACAGCGCTTGGCCGTTTTCAATGTTGCCTTCATCCCAAATGCCCGCCTCCATGGAGGCTGGAGACAAGAGCATGGCTGCCGCCATGAACGAAGCGAGCCCCCTGGCCACAGGGTGACACCGCTTCACGCTCAGAATTCCAAACATGTTGTGCCGCTTGATTTTCGCCGCAAATGTAGGCCTCAGAAGCCGACCTCGCGCAACCTACAGACAGCGATTGCGCAATCTTGGTGTGGCCTTGCCATTCAAGGTCCTTGAACCTCAACCGCCCCACTTGGATACACCTCATCGAGGGGCAAATCGAGCGGCACCACGAGGCACGTGGGAAACCGGGGGCGCAAGGCTTCCTTGGCCCGAATCGCGGGCAAGCGCTCGGTGAAATTTCCCAGGGTCACCCCAAACAAAGGCGGATAGGGCGTCACGAACACCGGCCACGTCCAGCCCTCTTCTTCCAACAAGGACTGCCGCAGGGAACGGGCGCTGTCCAATCGCCCCATGAAGAGCTGCACCCGAAACCCCGGAATCCGGATGTCCTTGGCCGCTGCTTTGGCACTGTCCAAGGCCTGAATGCCCTCCGGAATCGACCAGTGCACGGACCCCTGGACGCCGCCCATCGGCGCCGCAGAATCCTCTGGCCATTCTGCGTCCATCCCTTCAGCGGGCTCAGACTCTGGCGCCTCATCGGCCGCAGGAAAGTCCAGAACCGGAGGCGCGTCCGGCACCTCTTCCTGCTTTGGGTTTGGCACCGTGGCGCCCGATTCAGGCGATTGTTGTCCGAAAAGCTGCCGCCACCAAGGACGGTCGTCTTGCGACAGCGCAGACCACGGCGTTCCAAACGCCAATCCGAACAGGAGCAACCACCGCCATTTCATCGGCGCAAGATGACCAATTTGCCGGTGTCGCCCGTCTTGCTCGCCGCTTCTCCTGCCAACGCGAAATACACGCCTTCGGGCACGGGCTGTCCGTTGTCATCCAAGGTGTCCCAGACTGCGCGGCCGCCCTGGCTCTCCAGGCGACGCACCCGGCGCCCGCCCGCATCCACGATGTGCACTTCGCTCCCAAAAGCCAGGCCATCGATGGAGATGGTGGGCGGGTATTCCGGCCGCCATGGATTGGGGAAAATCACCAATGCAGTCTGGCCGAGCTCAGGCTGAAAATTCGTGGCCGTGCCCCGAAACGACGTGATGCCATTGGGCGTGGCGAAAAAGACCCGACCACTCGACTGGTCAATGGCGATGTCGTAAACCTCGTTGGCTGGAAGCGGGCTGTTCGCCGCCGTGAAATGGGCCACTTGCTCGCGGCCATCCGGGGAGAGCAGGAACGCCCCGCTGTTGACCGTGGCCACCCACTTCCGGTTGCCGCCATCCAACGCGATGTCCTGTACCGTTTCCGTTTCGAGGAGGAATTGAAAGTTGCCGTCCTGCTCAATCAGGATTTGCTGGGCATCAATGGGGTCTTGAGAAAACAACCCGCTGGGCTGGTAAAACACAGCCGGACCTTGCAAAGTGCCCACCCAAATTTCGCCGTCCAAATCCTCTTCGAGGGCATACACAAATGAACTGGGCAGCCCCCCTTGGCCCTCGGACTGGGTCAAGAAACGAATGTCGTCGTCGCTCGGGTCGGAAGGGGTGCCCTCCGTGGCCATCACCGCCACACCCTCTCCGCCGCCGAGGACCAGCCACACTTGGTCGGACTGGGTGGCCAGGACCCGTGTGATGCGGGTGGAGACATCCAGCCCTTCCAATTCGAACACGTGCCATTGACCATCGGCATCGAGCATCTTCAGCGGATGTTCGGTCCCTTCATTGCCCACCCACAGGTTGCCCGATCGGTCAAAATCCAGTGCCGGCACCGCGCAACGGGGTGTGCTCCAGTTCGCATTCCAATCCAACGGACTGTTGTCGGGGTTCCAAAACGCCGCGATCTCCTGGCCTTCCAACTCGATCAGCCCTTCCTCGAGGCTCCCAAACACGGCGCGCTCCGGCCGGGTCGGGTCGATGCTCACGTCCATGGGGTCCTGCACCCCATCTCCTCCGGCCTCCCCTGCTGGCGGGGAGATCCGCCGCCACCAACTGCCTTTCAATCCACTGAATCCCTCCTGTCGATACAAGGGAACCCCTGCTGCGTCCGTGCCGCCGGTGGCGACCCACAGGCGGTCGTTCCAAGCATCGAGTCGGTAGGCCGCATTGGTCCTCGGTCCGTTGGGCGCCAGCGGGCCATCGAACCCTGCCCCCCCTGGATCCATCCGGAGCACACCGGAATGCGCATTGGCCAACCACAGCCCAGCCGCAGAGGCCGCCACGCCACGCGGCTCGAGGTACACATTGCCCAACTGGCCCACGATGCCCAGGGCCGCTCCGGATGCATCCCACTCCATCAGTCCAAACGGCGTGGTCGCCCAGACCCTGTTGTCGGCTGTGGCCAGCCTGCGCCATTCTTCCTCCATCCCGGCCGTCCATTCTTCCCAAGCGCCGGTGCCCTGATGCCACACCGCGTCCGGACCTTCCTTCGATTCCAGCACCACCAGCGATCCAGCCTCCGTGGCGACGAGGTCCTGAAGGTCCGTCACCCCCGCCGCAGCGAGCCCCTCGTCTTGGGTCCAGCTGGCCGGATTGCCCAGGAAAGGCGCTCCCACCGGCGCCGACCACAGGCCTTGCGACGTGGCCACCCACCAGCGGTCTTGGACCCTGGCCGCGGAACGAACGGGCAACAATGCCCCACCGGATTCCAGCTTCCAAGTGTCCCGGACTTCAGCGGCCACAAGGTCGAACTCCACCACCCCGATGTCCGTGCACAACAACAAGCGGTCCCCTTCGACGACCAGGCGCCGTGGCCGTTTGTCCCCGAGAATGTCCGCTTCTGAGAGGTCGGTCACGGCCACGACATCCGTCAACGTGCCATCCGCATCGAGGGCAATCAAATCAAAGGTGCCTTCTGAATGGGCGACCACCGCCCATCCCACCTCCGGCGCGAGGGCCACTGCGGTGATGTC
>CBFHWV010000093.1:4883-7320 GCA_965659565.1 uncultured Flavobacteriales bacterium | reverse complement strand
ATCCTTGGCCAATGCCGTTGGATCAGTTGTGTCCTCAATGGTGAAGGTGGCTTGGGTCTCGGAGGCATTGCCGCAATTGTCCGTGGCCGTGAAGGTCACCGTGATGGAGCCTGTCGCGCCGCAGCCGTCAGAGAAGTCGTTGGTGCCACCTTCTCCGTCGTCGCCGAGGTAGTTGTGGCTCCACGTCACGCTGCTGCAATCCTCGGAAGCGGTGGCGCCCCCATTGTTGTTCAGCCATGCGTTGAACTCGGTCATGTTGCCCGCACCGTCGCACTCCACCGTGCTGTTCGCCGCCCAGGCGGTGATGGATGGAGCCGTGGTGTCCTCAATCGTGAAGGTGGCGGAGGTGGTGCTCGTGTTGCCAGCCGCATCGGTGGCCGTGAAGACCACCTGAACCGCGCTCGCACCACCACAGGTGTTGGCCATGGTCGTGAAGTCATTGCTCCACGTCACCGCACCGCAGTTGTCCGTGGCGGCAGCTCCTCCATGGTTGTTCAACCAAGCCATCAGGGCGGTCGTATTGCCAGCGCCATCGCACTCGACCGTCTCATCGGCGGCGGAGGTTCCGATGGTCGGGGACTCGTTGTCCTCGACGATCACATTCATCGTGCCCGTCGTGCTGTTTCCAGCAGCATCCTGTGCCGTGAAGGTCACCACGGTGGTGCCCAACGCGAACGTGGTTCCGGAAGCGATGTCGGACGTCAAAGACGTAACGCCACAATTGTCGGTGGCCGTGGGATCTGAGAAGTTGACCACCGCGTCACAGGAGCCCGCGTCCGTGGACACCGTCAAATCGCTGATGGCTGGAATGACCGGGTTCTCGGTATCGGACACAATCACCGAGAAGGTGCTCGTCGTGGTGTTCGAAGCGCCATCCGTCGCCGTGTAGGTCACCGCAGTGGTGCCGACAGCAAATATGTCACCACTGCTGTGCGTGCTCGTGAAGCTCAACACGCCACAATTGTCAGTGGCCGCGGGTGTGGACCAAAAGGCCGCAGCGCCGCACAGCCCGGGGTCGTTGCCGATCACGACGTTCGACGGCGTGTTGCCGATGGCGGGGGCCTCGCTGTCCGTCACGGTGACGGTGAAGCTGGCACTCGCGGTGTTTCCAGCAGGGTCCGTCGCGGTGTAAGTCACCGTGGTCACGCCACCACCAAAGGCCGTAAAGGTTGCACCGCTGTTGTGACTGGAGGTCAACAACACGCTGCAGTTGTCCGATGCTGTCGGAGCCGTCCAGTTCACGACCGCGCCACAGGACCCGGCGTCGCTGTAGACCGTGATGTCGGAAGGCATGCCCGAAAGCAATGGCGATTCGTTGTCGGTGACCGTCACCGTAAACGAGCCAGTTGTCTGGTTGGCCGCATCGTCGGTTGCCGTGTAGGTCACCGTTGTTGTACCCGGGCTGAAGGTGCTGCCATTGGGAACATCGGTGCTGAAGCTGGCCACGTTGCAGTTGTCATCAGCAGTGGGCTCGGTCCAAGTCACCACTGCATCGCAGCTGCCCGCATCTGTATTCACATTCATGTTGGCAGGAAGTCCCGAAATCGTCGGCGCTTCGTTGTCCGTGATGGTCACCGTGAAGAAGGCGGTCACGGCATTGCCAGCTCCATCCTGCGCGCTGTAGGACACGGTGGTGCTGCCCAAAGCAAAGGCATCCCCACTGGTGTGCGTCGATGGGAAGCTCGTCACGCCACAATTGTCAGAAGCCGTGGGTGAATTCCAATTGACCACGGCGGTGCAGGATCCGGCATCCACATTTTGCGTGATGTCCGCTGGCATGCCGCTGATGACAGGGTCTTCGTCGTCCGTCACCGTGATGGTGAAGCTGGCTGAGGCGGTATTGCCTGCCGGGTCCGTCGCCGTGTAGGTCACCGTCGTATTGCCCACGGCGAAGATGTCTCCGCTGTCGTGCGTGGACGACAAAACGGAACTGCAGTTGTCCGAATCCGTCGGAGGCGTCCAGTTGACCACCGCAGAACAATCGCCCGCATCCGTGCTCACGGAAATGTTACTCGGCATATTGGACAAAGTCGGATTCTCCGCATCGGTGATGGTCACCTTGAACGTGGTCGTGGCCGTGTTGCCGGCATCGTCCGTCACCGTGGCGGTGACCGTCGTCTCGCCGCCCGTGAAAGTGGAGCCAGACGCTGGGCTGTAGACCAAGGACTGAATGCCGCAATTGTCGCCCGTCACCGGGTCGCTCCAGGTGACCACAGCGGAACACGCCCCTGCATCCATGTTCTGGGTGATGTCCGCCATGGCAGCAATGGTGGGGAGCTCCGTGTCCTGTACCGTGATGGTGAGGTCTTGGGTCGAGGTGTTGCCACACTCGTCTTCTGCTGTCAGGGTCACGGTATTCGCGCCCAAGTCCATGCAGTCAAAATTGGTCTTGCTGAGGGACAGGGTCACTGTGCCACAGGCATCAGACGTGCCGAGA
>CBFHWV010000093.1:0-4785 GCA_965659565.1 uncultured Flavobacteriales bacterium | reverse complement strand
CACGCCCAAGTCCATGCAGTCAAAATTGGTCTTGCTGAGGGACAGGGTCACTGTGCCACAGGCATCAGACGTGCCGAGATCCACATCCGCCGTAGAGAGGGTGGCCTCTCCGTTCTCATCCAACGTCAAAGTGAAGTCCTGAGCGGAAATGCTCGGTCCCGTGGTATCCTCGATGATGAACGTGGCCATCGAAGAAGTGCTGTTGCCGGCATCGTCCGTGGCCGTGAAGGTCACTGTGGCCGATCCCGTGAGAGCGCAAGGACCTGCGAAGCACGCTGCTGGGGCGTACAACCCCTCATCGACATTGCCGCCTGCAAAGTTCCGGTTGAAATCGTTCAATGCAGCACGCACCTGGTTCGGGGTGTATGCATTGCTGCATGCTCCAACCACATCATCTGCAATGGCGATGATGTCGTTGACAGACATGCCTACGAAATCACCGGCGGTCGCCACGAGGTCACCCAAAAGGAGGTTGGACGAACTGAAGCCGGCGAGTGTGGCATCGAACTGGGCATTGAGCTTGGCTGTCAGGATTTGGCTGACCAAAGCGTTGTTCCAGCAAGAGGGGTCGGAAGATGCCGTCGGGTTCGGGCCGCTGTGCGACAGGACCAAATCCTCCGCATCTCCGGTACACGGCAGGTAGGTCTCAATGGCCTCGGGGCTCGTGAACACGATTTCATACCCGGCTCCACAACCGACGGTAACGCCGGCGGGGAATACCGAAGCAAAGTTGGCGTCGAGAAGGTCATGGACACCGCCTGAAGCGAGGCCCCATCCTCCCTGTTGGTAGGTATTGAAGTCACCGACTGCAACTGAACAGTCGCCGGCGTAGTCGTTGGACCAGGTCAGGTTGGTGCAGTTGTCCGTCCCCGTCGCGCCGCCGTTGGACGCCAGCCAAGCATTCAGATCCGTGCTGTTGCCAGCACCGTCGCATTCCACAGTTTGATTGGCGGCCGCCGTAATGGCCGGGTCCTCATCGTCCTCGACCGTCACCGTGAAGGAAGCCGACGCTGTGTTGCCGGCCGGGTCCGTCGCAGTGTACGTCACCGTCGTGGTGCCCACGGCGAAGGTGTCTCCGCTGTCGTGCGTGGAGGACAGGACGGCGCTGCAATTGTCGGAATAGTTCGGTGCCGTCCAAGTCACCACTGCAGAGCAGACACCCGCGTCGTTGGACTGGGTGATGTCGCCCGGCATGTTCGTCAAGGAAGGGAGCTGGGCGTCCGTCACGGTCACCGTGAAGCTGGACGTGGTCGTGTTGCTCGCTGCATCCGTCGCGGTGTACGTCACCGTCGTCGTTCCAGGAGCGAACGTATCTCCAGGGCTGTGGGTGGAGGTCATCGTCGAACCGCAATTGTCCGAATCGGTGGGCTCCGTCCACGTCACCGTGGCCACGCAGGCATCGGCGTCCGTATTCTGGTCGATGTTCGCCGGGGTGTCTGCGATGACGGGAGCCTCATCATCGGTGATGGTCACCGTGAAGCTCGAAGTCGTCTGGTTTCCTGCCGCGTCCTCGGCAGTGTAGGTCACGGTCGTCGTGCCCACCGCAAAGGTGTCCCCACTCTCATGGGTCGACGTGAAACTCGTCACGCCGCAATTGTCCGAAGATGTCGGGGCGGTGTAGTTGACCACTGCACCGCACTGGCTGGCGTCTGTGGTCTGCGTGATGTTGGCTGGAGTGCCGCTGATGCTCGGATCCTCGTCGTCCGTGACTGTGATGGTGAAGCTGGACGACGTCGTGTTGCCATGGATGTCCTCGGCGGTGTACGTCACCGTCGTGGTGCCCACAGCGAATGTGTCACTACTATTATGTGTAGAGGTGAAGGTGCTGACCCCACAATTGTCGGCTGCAGTCGGCGCAGTCCAACTGACTGCCGCATTGCACTGACCGGCCTCCGCAGAAACGGAAAGATCGCTGGGCATTCCAGAGATGGCGGGATTCTCATCATCTGTGACAGTCACCGTGAAGCTCTCGCTGACCGTGTTGCCGGAAGGGTCGGTGGCGGTGTAGGTCACCGTCGTCATTCCCACCGCGAACGTATCGCCAGGGTTGTGGCTGGAAGTGAGCGTGGTGGAACAGTTGTCGGTCGTGGTCGGAGCCGTCCAGGTCACAACAGCACTGCAGTCTCCCGCGTCGTTGGTCTGGGTCATGTCGGCAGGCATGCCTGCAATCGATGGATCCTCATCATCGGTGATGGTCACATCAAACGTGGTGGACGTGCTGTTGCCACAATCGTCCGTCGCCGTGTAGGTCACCGTCGTTGTTCCAACCGGGAATGAATCGCCAGAATCGTGGGTGGAAGTGAAGGTGTCCAAAGTGCAATTGTCCGTCGCCGTCGGAGCCGTCCAGGTCACCTCAGCGCCGCAATCGCCTGCGTCGGCCGTTTGAGTGATGTTGGAAGGTGTCCCGGAAATCACCGGATCCTCGGTGTCCGTCACGGTGATGTTTTGGACGTGTGTCGTGGTGTTGCCACAGTCGTCAACCGCAACCCACGTCCGGACGATGCCGGCACAAGTGGTCGAAGAGGCCTCACTGAATGACACCGAAGCATCGCTGTCGCAGTTGTCGGTTGCTGTCAACGTTGCCGCCGCCGGAATGCTGCCGCAATCCACTGTGACGTCCATGGGCAAGTCCTCGACGAACTCGGGCGCCACATTGTCGGTCACCGTGATGGTCTGCACCACACTTTCATTGGTGGTGTTGCCAAAGCAGTCAACGGCTTCGTAGGCAAACTCCCGCTCAATGACCAATCCACCTTCCGGGGAGCCGTCATCCGCATCGGCACAATAGATGTAGGTGTCGGTCACCGTCTCCGTGATGGTCGCGGTTCCACATTCATCATATGCCGTGTACCCGGGCTTGCCCATGGCGGCATAGGAGTATGTGAAGTCGGAATAGCATCCGACGAGGTTCACATCATTCGGTGGCGTAATGGTGATGGTCGGCCCTTCCGTGTCCGGTGGTGAGACGATCACTCCATCGAAAGAAATGGGGCCAGAATGTCCTGCATGAGGAACATTCGGGGTGCTGGCAAGAGCAGTGCACAAGAACGTTGTAGTGAACAACAGGCAGCAGCTGAGAAGCGCAACAGACTTCTGGTAAGACATGGCGATACTTTTGGCTTTCGGAAAGTGTGAACTCTTCCGGCCAAAATGAAATTATTACACCCCTAATTTCACCGGCTTTGCAGACGCTCAATTCACTGCAATCCAACACCTTAATCCACCCTCTTCACCCTCAAGCAAGGTGATTATACAGGTATAATATTTTGAGCGTCAATATTTAATCGACGAACAATTTATCTACGCGCGAAAAGTGACATGGACCAACCTGTGAGGCCCGCGTTTTGGAACCTCATAGAATGGCCCAGTGACATCCCATCCGAGGCGCGCATAAAAGCCGAGTGCCCCCAGCCTGGCATCCGCCCAAATCCCCCCTTCGCCAGACTGACGAATCACGTCTTCCGCATGCTGGATCAACTGACGCCCATGGTCTTTTCCGCGGTGCCCCGGCGCCGTTGCCATGGCGCGCAATCGAAAGCCGATGGCCTCTGGCAACGACGGGTGGCGCTCCGGAAAAAACGAGCCAATCGTCACCAATTCACCCCCACAGAATGTCCCGAAATGCAGGGCCTGCGGCGTGTCATCCACCTCGAGTGCACAGCCGGGACCAGCCTGTTTCTCGGGCCACAGAACTGCCGCCCGCAGGGCCCATGTGTCAGGCGATAAAATTCGCCGGACCGAAATTCCAGTGCCCCTCACTTCATCCATTTGTCCCAATCCCTTCGATCCCGTTTCGTCGGCCTCCCCTTCATGGCTGGGTAAAACCGATCTTCCATCTTCGACACCTGCAGCTTTTCCAACTCCTGCTGCGGCGTCTCGTCAGTCATATATTCCTCGACCAACTTCGACCCCACCCGCCCGCTCGGAAAGGCTTTGATGCGCACATGTTGGACGTGGGACTTTCTCTGGATCATCAACACTTCCCCAGCTTTCACTTCCCGACTTGGCTTCACTTCCTGCCCTTCCACCATGACTTTGCCTTCCTTGACCTGCGAGGTGGCCAGAGAGCGGGTCTTGAAAAGGCGGACGGACCAGAGGTACTTGTCGATGCGCACACCTCAAAGTTCGACAATCAGCCCAATGGCTGGAATGGCCGATCCTGAATTGAGGCCGATGTAACGGGCTTGATATCGGGCGGGATTCACGGGGTCTGGAATGGGCGTCCCTGTCGATGGGTCTCGAACCACATCCAAGGCCTCTGGCGCATCCGGTACCTGCCCGAAGACATTCTGGACATCCATGAAGACATCCAGGCTCCACGTTTCAAAGAACCACTTCTTGTCAATGCGCAGGTCCAACTGGCTGAAGGCCGCATTCCGGCCCGCATTGAGCTGCACATAGTCCAGCTGCGGCACATTGGCCACATCCCAGTAACTGCGGTCCAACGACACGTCGAGGTCATACGGCGTGAATGGCAAGCCCCCGCTGTACAACCACCGGACGCCGATTTCCCAATCCCGGTTCAGTTTGGCCCCGCCCGTCATGGACACGATGTGGCGGCTGTCCCAAGCGCTCGGGGTGAAGGCCCCGTTGAACTCATACTCACTGCGCACATAAGTGTAGGCCAGAAGGCCGTACACCTTGTTGTAGAGTCGGCGTTGCGCCAAAAACTCGAGCCCGTACGCGCGGCCCACCCCGTCAAAACGCACCGCCTCATTGCCGACGACCCCAAAGTCCGCCCCGAGGTTGGCCAGCGCGATGCCCGTGGTCAGGCTGACCGGCGCT
>CBFHWV010000092.1:0-7428 GCA_965659565.1 uncultured Flavobacteriales bacterium | reverse complement strand
GGGGAGGGCCATGCCGGCGGGGAAACTGATGTCCACGACCGGACCGATGACTTGTTGGATGGAACCGACGTTCTGGCTCATTTCGGCGATGATTGACGCGTGTGTAACGGGGTGAAACGTCCCGTATTTCGCCGCAAAAATAACCCAAACGGACCACGTGCAAAGCCCCCCATCCCCCGGGTCCACCGTGGGAGTTTTCAACGCCATGAAATTTGCCGCTGGTGCCGGTTTTCGGGCGGACGACATCCTGCCCGGCTACTTTTGGCACTTGTGAAGCTTCACCACGGTCTTCCCCACTTCCCTGCCGGCTCCCGCCGCATCGTCACCACGGGCACCTTTGACGGCGTGCACCTGGGCCACCAGGCCCTGCTGCGTTGGATGGTCGAGGAAGCCCGCGCAGCCGATGCCGAGACCGTGGTGCTCACCTTCGACCCCCACCCGCGCAAGTTGCTCTTTGGCGAAGACAGCGGGCTCCAGCTGCTCCAGTCCCTCGATCAGCGGGCCCATTCGCTCGACGCCACCGGTCTCGACCACCTCGTCGTCCAACCCTTTGACCGCGCCTTCTCCCGGCTTCACCCGGTCGATTTCGTTCGGGATGTACTCGTGCGGGGACTCTCTGCCACGACTGTTGTGGTGGGACACGACCACCGGTTCGGAGCAGGGCGAGAAGGCAATGAGGAACTGCTGCGTGAATGCGGGGAAACGTACGGGTTCAACGTGACCCACATTCCTGCCCACATCGAAGACGCGCTCACGGTCTCCAGCACCAAAATTCGGCAACGCCTGAGCCAAGGGGATGTGTCCGGTGCACGGACTTTGATGGGGCGACCCTTCCTCTGGGAGGGCCAAGTGGTCCGCGGCGATGGCCGGGGACGCCTTCTGGGGTTCCCCACCGCCAACCTCAGCGCCACGGAACCCGATCAAATCCTCCCCGCTCCCGGGGTGTACGCCGCAGAGGCGAACTGGGCCAGCAACCCGCGAGAAGTGGCGCAGCCGGCCATGGTGCACATCGGGTCGCGCCCCACGTTCGACACGGCCGATGCCGGTCCTCGGGTGGAGGTCCACCTCCTCGAGGCCGGGAAACCCGATCTGTATGGACAGAGGCTGACCCTGCAATTCGCGGAGCGCCTCCGGGACGTCCAGAAATTCGAGTCCTCGGATGACCTGATCACCCAACTGCACCGGGACGCTCAAACTGCGAAATCCGTGCTGCCGCAACGAACCGGCCCCGACGCCCGTTGATGTCCTGATGGTGCGCTCCCTCTTGCCCTTTCTGTTTTTGGCCATGACGATGGGTCCCCTTGGGGCAGCATGGGGACAAGCAGGCTGGGACACCGCGCGGGTTTGGACCAATTTCGAAGACGCGCTCCAACGTCCGGAGCGGGTGCTGCGGCTGGACCTCACCCGGGCCAAGTGGAAGGAAATCGACCACCGCATCCGCCGTTTCAGCAACCTTCGCGAATTGGTGCTCGACAAGAACCGGATCGACACCCTGCCCCCTTGGATGGGCGAACTCAACACCGTTGAACGCTTGAGCCTGCGATCCAACCAGATCCGCACCATTCCGCCCGGCGTGCTCGAGATGCAGGCCCTGCGAGAACTCGACCTGGCCGACAACGAGGTGGCCGGCATACCCGAGGACATCGACCACCTGAGCCAACTGCGACACCTCATCCTCTGGTCCAACCTCATTGGCCATTTCCCACCCTCGCTCAGCCGACTCGACAGCCTGCAGACCCTCGACCTGCTTCACAACGAAATGTCGGTCGAGGAACAAACTTGGGTCCGAGAGCTCTTGCCGGGAAGAACCCTGCATTTCAGCGAACCTTGCCGATGCCGGTTCGACGACTGAATCGGCCCTTCGTGGTGGTCCTGACCGGGGTAGAAAATTCCGGGAAAACCACCATGGGAACCACCCTCTCCCAAAGGCTGACATGGCCGCTGATTCCAGAATCAGCACGAACCGATGCCGCCGTCTTGAAAGGGACAACCACTTGGCACGACCTTCAACGCCTCCAGGACGCCTTCATCCAAGAGGTGATGTCACATCGGGAACGAAACGACAGCCCAGTTTTACTGTGCGACACAGGCGGTCTTGTGCTGGACATGTGGGCACGAGAAGTGTTCGGACAACGCTTGAACCGCACCCAGGAAGCCATGGGATTGATGGACATGCACCTCATGTGCCGGACCCTCCCCAACTGGGCGCCCGATCCACTGCGGACTTTGCCGGATCTCACCGCGAGGAGGACATTGGAGGCGCAGTATGTGGACCAACTTGAATCGCAGAATCAGCCATGGGTGGAGGTGCCAGTCCTGCCCCTGCCCGACCGCACGGAATTCGCCCGAGCGGCCATTGCGAATGCCCTGACATGAGCCCAGCCGAACCGTCCATGAGCCCTGCCCGAATGGAGCGCGCCACGGAAGCCGTGGCCGTGTTGCTCAGCCTCGGCTACACGTGGGGATACCTCCAAGGCTGGACGCCGTGGTGTTTTGCGCCCGCGGCCGCCGGGGCAGGCATGCTGGCCTGGCTGTGCTGGAGGCGCAACATCCTGGCCGAGGCCGCGCTCCAAGCATTCTATGTGGCCTTTGCCGGATACGGCGCTTGGCTGTCCGCATCCCCCCACGACTGGACGCCGAAATCCGAACCGCTCGCCTGGCACTTGACCGCCATCGCGTGCGCCTCAGTGGCCACCCTCTGCGCGGCGTGGGGATTGCGGCGCTGGACCCAGAGCGCTCTGCCGCTCACCGACGCCTTCACCACAGTTTTCAGCCTGTGGGCCACCTGGCTGATGGTGCAAAACCACCACGCCAACTGGGCCTACTGGATCGCGATCGATGCGGTCGCCATCTTCCTGTACGCAAAGCGCGGCCTTCCTTTCGGGGCCGCGCTCTACGCCATCTATCTCGGGATGGCCGTGATGGGGTGGTTCGGGCTCTGAACCGTCCGCCTCAGCGGATGATGAACTTCACTGGAATGGTGTATTGCACGCTCACCGGCTTGCCTTGCTGGCGGCCAGGCTCGAAATCGGGCAGGGAGCTCACCACGCGCAGCGCTTCAGCGTCGAGGCGGGGATCCACTGGACGCAACACCCGACCGTCCCGCACCTTGCCGTCCTTGCCGACGACGAAGTAGACGAACACGGTACCCTGGATGCCAGCGTCTTTGGCGATGGGCGGGTACTTGGTGTTGGAACTGACGTACTTGATGATCTCAAGCTGGGTGCATTGGTCGCGATCAGGTCCGGTCTTGCTCTTGCACGGACCGAAACCAGGCATGTCCTCCACGATCATGAAGGGGATGTCCTCTTCGACGACCTCCTCCTCTTCGACTTCGATGATCTCGATTTCAGTATCCTCGTCGATCTCGATGTCCTCGATTTCGAGCTCCTCTTCAATCTCCTCTTCATCGTCCACGATTTCAATCACCGTGGTCTGCTGCGGAGGTGGCGGGGGCGGAGGAGGTGGAATGACGTTCACCGGGATGACCTCATCCTCCAGGAGGTCCACCTCGAAATCCAAGGCACGGACAATGTTGACATCGTAGCTGGTCCAAGCCAAGGCAGCGAGCATCAGGGCGAGGACGGAGACGAAGCCGACCGAACGCCAGGTGCCCCGCTTGTTTTCGAGGTCGGCTTGGGGTGTTTTGCGTGGCTGCATGAGCTGTGTTTTGCTGGGCCGTACGGGCGGCCAAATTAGTTTAAAGGGTGCGCTTGCCCATGGGCCACTCCAAATACAATGCCCGAAATGCGAATCCGGCGACCAAAAGCCCCAAGAAGTCGGCCATCCCATCGGCCACATCGCGCCCCCGATCCACGAACAGGATGCCTTGCGCCCCTTCGAGGAACACCGCCAGCAACGCCCCTCCCAGGACCACAACCGGCCAAGCCCGTCTGCAAGACCAATGTCCGGAACGGCCCTTTCTCAGTGCGATGAGGGCCGACATGGCCCACAGGCCAAACAAGGCCGCATGCAACACCAAATCCACCCGTTGGACGCTCCACCAATCCTGCCCCGACAGCTCCGCACCGGGCAAGGCGTGCAGGGCCACAACCACCAAGGTCATCGCCCAAAAAGACAGCGAATTCCGCGCGGCGTGAGCGGTACGCGACTCAGCCGACCTCCGCGGCATAGGCCTCGGATGTCATCAAGGCGCTCAAATCCGGTGCGCCGTCCAACTTGATCTTGATGATCCAACCCTCTCCGTAGGGGTCTTCATTGATCAAGGCCGGATTGTCTTCCAAGGCCTCATTCAACGCCATCACCGTTCCCGCAACGGGCATGAACAAATCGCTGACGGTCTTGACCGCTTCGATGGTGCCGAACACCTCCTCCAAGTCCAACTGTTCGTCTTCGGTCTCCACTTCGACGAACACAATGTCGCCGAGCTCAGATTGGGCGAAATCGGTGATGCCCACGGTGGCCACGTCTCCTTCGACGCGCACCCATTCGTGGTCCTTGGAGTAATGCAAGTCCTGGGGGAAGTTCATGGGGCGAATGTACTCCACGCTTCCCTGCCGCGCGCGCCTTATTGCGTGAGGTTGAAGCGCAGGGCAATGCCGCTCTTGACGTTGGTGGTGGCGAAGCTCGTCGACACCTTGGGCCGCGTGAGCTGCTCGTCAAAGAAGGCCTGCAGGATGAGCTTGCGGGACACCTCAAGGTCGGCGCTGAATTTGATGCTGGCCACCTTCTGGCCCGCCGTGACTTGGTTTTCGCGGTTGAACTCGTCACCGCCGGTCGCTGCCGTGGCCAGCGGGTCGAGCTTGCGAATGATGGTGCTGTTGTCCCGAACCGTGATGTCCAACCGCAACACCACATCGGTTTCCTTGAGCATCTGGATCGGCAGCTTGCCGCGGGTGCGCAGGAAGGGGTTGGGCACGTTGGCAATCCGATAGCCGGTTCCAATCACGAGCGCATTGCTCTTGGTCTCGGTGATTTGGTTGTTGGTCAATCCGAAGTTGATGGTCCGGTCCCGGCGCATCTCCACCTTGATCTGGGGCTCGTTCTTGCCGCTGGCCTTCAGCGTCACGTCAACCCCGATGAGCGGCGACATCTGTTCGCTGATGGTGACCTGGTTGTATTGGCGCTCGTTGACATAGTTGCCAAAGGAGCTCTGGTCAAAGGAAGTCGGGCGGCCGAGGTCATCCGCCTCGTAACTGAGGTTGGTCACGTACGATGTGGTCATCGTGGACCGGTAGCTGTGGTTCAAGCTGAAGCGCTTTACGCGGTTCTTCAGCAGGTTGCCTTTGGACAAGCCGTCGTAGCTCACGCGCCAATTCGGAGCGAGGCGCGTCTTGAAGGGGTCAAGGGACACCTGGTCGCTCCGCTGGCCGGTGTAGGCGGCAATGAAGGCCGGGATGGTCACGGCCGGGCTGGTGGGGCCCCATCCGAGATAGTAGCCGTTGGGCTCGCTGCTCGGCAGGTTGTAGTTGCGCGCGTTCAGGCGCTCACTCATGTCGAGGCGTGCCAGCTTGAACTGCCGCCACGTGTCGCTGTCGAAGTCCTCATCGTCCTGCACGAAGGCGGTCGGCCAGGTCAGAATGGTCGTGGTGAAGTTGCCACCATCCTGGGGAGACTCGAATTGCCAATCGCCAATGGCATCGTCAAAGCGGAAGAAGCTCTGCTGGTTGCGGCTCTCGTTCCGGCTCGCCTCGAGGTCGATTTTCAAATCGTCAATCGGCTCCAATTGCGCCCTCAAATTGAGATTGGCACTGTAGTTCTCCTGGTAGGTCTGGTTCAAGTAGGGGTTGTCGCTGAGCCATCCGCGGCTGGCGGCATCGAGGGCGAAATCGCCGGTGCGGTTGCCCTGCAGGTCCGTGTTCTGGTGACCGAGCAGGAAGGGCAGTCCCGGGGCTTCCAACGCGCTGTCAAATCCGGCATAACGGGCTTTGCGGTCGGTGGCCAATCCCGGCAGGAGCAGGCCCTCGTTCCGGCTGTAGCTGACGTTGACACTCTTGACAGCCATCATCGCCTTCAACACAAAGGACACCGGGTCGATGTACAGCGGTGGCTTCTCGTCGTCATCGAAGTTTCCGAAGCCATCCCGGTCTTCGTTTTCGATCTCCTTTTTCTTCTTGTCCTGCTCCTTTTGCCACTCCCGCTTGCGCTTGCCCGAGCTGATGTCCTTGAGCAGCGGCACCTTGTCGTACAGCTTGCTCAAGTTGGCTTGGGCATTCAGTGTGATGTTGCGGCTGTTCTGGATGGTGTGGCCCAAGCTGTCCTGCGCAAAGGGGGCCCGGTCCCAGCGATAGGTGCTCTGGTATCGCACGTCCGCGCTGGTGAAGTTGATCAATGGGAACTTGTCCAACGGCAGGCGGTAGCTCGCAGAGATGTTGTGGTCATAAGTGGTGACCTCTCCGAAGTTCTGGATGTTGGTCAAGACGGTGTCCCGGTAGCGGGCATAGGTCTCGGCATCGTTCCGGTCGATGACTCCCGTCGGCTCACCGACAAGGGCCGTCGCACGGCCGTTGTAGTCCACCTTGAGGCTCTTGGTGAGGTCCCATTTGACCACATAATCCCGGTTCCAATTCCACTGCTTCAGCACCTGCGTGCTGACGAGCACCCCCGTCTCGATGCCCAGCAATTCGGCGGTGTTGTTGCGGACACGGCTGGCCTCGTAGGTCCGGTCCATGCCCATGTTCACGCTGACCTGCTTGAGGCCGGGGTAAAAATTGAAGTCGGTCAGCCACCGGATGGCCTTGGAGCGGCCCATCCACGCAAATGGCTTGATCTCCTTGGGGCGGTTGGTGAAGTCGTACCGGAGGCCTCCGCGGTAATTGCGGCGGATGTTGAACTCCGTGTTGATGTCGCGCTGGTAGTTCTCGGTATAGGCAAAGTTCGCGCTCAGGTTGCCCGGATCGAGGAAGGCCAGGATGCCCCCGTCGTTCTTGCCGCCTTTGTTGCTGGGGCGCCCCGCTGCGCCGCGCTGTGCCTCGAGCTCCCGCTGTTTCGTCACATCGTCAGCGCCTTTCAATCGACTGGCCATCTCCGAAGACGCCTCTTTTCCCTTCTTCTTGTCCTTCTTGCTTTTGCCTCCGAAGTCCGGGTCAATCTTGATGTTGGAGAAGTTGATGCTCCGAATCCGATTGATCTGCTGGGACTTCTTCTTGCGCTCGGTGGACAGCCCCGCATCGGCGATCTCCACGTCCGGGGACAAGGGATCAAACTGCGGCGTGGACACCGTCTCGCTGTAACCGAGGTACATGGGAAGCTGAACCCCCAAGAAGTCTGGCAGGAACTTGCCCAACTGCAGGGTCGTGTTGGCGTCCACCCCTTGGATGGTCTCCCGCTGCCGCTCCTGTACGCGCTGCTCGAGGCCGCCCCATCCCGGGGTCGACATGTTGGCCGCCACGTTCAAGTTGCCCAGGTCACTGAGCGTGGCCTGCATTTGGGCCGTGGCCGCCCAGCCGCCTTCCTCGTTGAACTCGG
>CBFHWV010000091.1:0-7430 GCA_965659565.1 uncultured Flavobacteriales bacterium | reverse complement strand
GCCTCCGAGGGAGACAAGGCCGCCAAAAACGACGCCGGATTCCCCACGCGATCCTCGGTTGAAAAATCCGACAAGGCCGGGCCTGAATGGTACAGTTGCGCCTGCAAACCAGACAATCCACCCAGCCAGATGTGGCCCCCCGAAGGATGGAATACAGCAGGATTGCTCCAACCTGCCCAGCCCCATTCCGGCGTGATTTCCATGGGCCCCAATTGGGACTTGACCTCCAGTCCTGCTCCGAGAATACCCAGGAGCATCAACGTCATCCGAACATGCTTCATCTCAAAGGGCAATGCGGGTGTAAAGTTTCGCGCCCAATTGCAATCGGAGGTCCTGCTCGGCCCTCAGCGGGACGAAGGTTCCGAATGGCGCGTCCGAGGTCTGGCCGCGGGCCCGGACAACGGCCCGTTCCACGGTGCGCAACCGATCGGCCCGGTCCCAGTCAAATGTGAAGTCAAACCTGAACTCGGCCGGCGCCACTGGCAACCCGCCATCCGCCACGGCGGGGGCGGCAAAGATGTCCAAGGGGGCTGGCGCTAGGCTGTCGACCACTTCCCCTGCTGCATCGAGGAACCACGCCTGAACGTCCAAGCCAAACGGAAATCCGTTGTGCAGGATCATCCGGAGCTCGGCCGAATCCAATTCTGCGGTTTCCTCAATGTCCAGCGTCACATCCAAGGTGTCCATGAAGTCCACCTGCCCTGCGCGGATGGACAGCGGCACCTCCGCATGCAAGTCCGCTTGCACGAAGCCGTCTGCATCCAAGAAATTCACCGTTCCTGGAGCGAGCCCGTCGGGGTTGGTCCGGATGTACAGGCCCAGTTCCACACCCACTTCGTTTTCGCTGAAAAAGTCGACCACATTGCTGTTGGTCTCGTCCACTTCCCAAGTGGACACCACTGCACCGCTGGCATCCCCTTGCGCAGGTGCCACCTCCAGATTGGGCATGGACGTGTCGAATTCCACCACCGGTTCTCCGTCCACTTCCGTGAAAAAGCGCAAGGAGTCGAGCACCGCCGGCACACCAAAACCGTTGGTCACCGCCAAGCTCAAGCGGGCCCGCTCAATGGCCAGGTCATTGGTGGTGAACCGGTCGTCAAACAGGGCAAGCGCCACCGAATTCTGCTCAATTTGAATGTCCGCTTGGCCGAAGTCGCCTTCCACGCGTTCGTAGGTCAAGTCCTCCAACGCAAACGACACCTCCAAGGACTCCCCAGCTTGCGCGGTGTGGGAGGGGTCGTTGGTGACGTAGACGGTGTATTCCACATGGACCGCGTTGGTGTCCGCTCCAGACTGACTGGGCAACAGGGTCCATCCTGCGAGTGATTCGGATTCCTGCACCGGCCCTTGGTCGAGCATGTCCTGCGTCCAAACCGAACTCCACGGCATGCCCATCGGGTCCACCAATTGCGGGATGATCACCTCACCGGACACCTCATCGCCAAGTCCCGAGGTCAGCTGGAAGGTCAGTTGGCCCCCTGAAAGGAAGACCGTCTCCAGCCGAGCGCCTTCGGGCTGTTCGACCAGAAGCTGTGCGGTCAGGGTGTCCGCAAAAGGAATGGGGCCCGTCGCCATATTGAGCGCAGCCGCCTCCGCCTCCCCGAGAACCAGGGATTCTCCCAACGCTTCTTCCGGCAACACCAACCAGTCCTCGGCCAAGCTTCCTTCAAATGTCTCGTCGTAGACAAAGGCCAACTCTCCCCCACCGAGCTCTTCGATGGGCACCTGACCGGCGCTGTCGGACACCACCTCCAGCACGTCGCCGAGGTCAAATCGGGTGTCCACCAATGGGACTGCTGCAATCGGCGTCCAATCCGGAGCTGACCATTCTTCAGGAAGCTCCTGACAGCCACCCGCCAACAACAGGAGGGCCAGACTTCCAAAAGCCCAAACCCTGCGGGCCTCAAAACAACGTAGATGCATCACCCGAAAACTACGCAAGCACACCGGCTTGGGTTGCCCTTCGGGAAAAAGTCGGAGTTGGCCGACGAACAAGCCAGCCGGTCAGCTGTCAATGCCCTCCAAGTCCAGCATGAAGGCGTACTCCAATGCCACTTCCTTGTAGCGGCGGAAACGGCCCGATTGCCCGCCGTGACCGGCATCCATGTTGGTGTGGAAGAGCAGGGTGTTGTCGCCGGTCTTCAGCTCGCGCAACTTGGCCACCCACTTGGCGGGCTCCCAGTATTGCACCTGGCTGTCCCAGTAACCCGTGGTCACCAGCGTGTTCGGGTAGCCCTGTGCCTGGACCTGATCGTACGGGCTGTACGACTTCATGTAGTGGTAATAAACACTGTCCGCAGGGTTGCCCCATTCGTCCCACTCAAACGTGGTCAATGGAATGGTCTCGTCCAACATGGTGCTGACCACATCCACAAACGGCACGGCCGCCACGACGCCATTGAAGAGCTCCGGCGCCTGGTTCATCACGGCGCCCATGAGCAGACCACCGGCGGACCCGCCCATCGCGTAAAGGTGTTCAGGTGACGTGTAGCCCATCTCCACCATGGCACGGCCCACGTCTTCGAAATCATTGAAGGTGTTTTGCTTCTTGAGAAGCTTGCCGTCCTCGTACCACTGGCGGCCCAACTCCTGGCCACCCCGGATGTGCGCAATGGCGTACACGAAGCCGCGGTCCAAAAGCGACAGGCGCACGCTGGAGAAGTACGGGTCCATGCTGCTGCCATAGCTGCCATAGGCGTACAGCAAGAAGGGGTTCTGCCCATTGCGCTCGGTGCCCTTGCGGTACACCATGCTCACCGGCACCTTGACCCCATCGCGGACCTCGACCATGAGGCGCTCCGAGGTGTAGTTGTCGGGAGAGAAATTCTCGTCGATGACCTCCTGTTGCTTGAGCAGGATGCGCTCACCGGTGCGCATGTTGTGGTCGTAGGTGCTGCTCGGCGTCGTCATGGACGAGTACCCGAAACGCAGGATCTCGGTGTCGAAATCGGGGTTCGAGCGGGTTCCAGCCGTATAGGCCGGGTCGTTGAACTCGAGGTATTCGTCCTTGGAACCGTCCCAGCTTCGGATGCGGATCTGGTTCAACCCCTCCATGCGCTCCTCCACGACGAGGTAGTTCTTGAAGATGTCGATCCCTTCCAGGAACACGTCCTCTCGGTGCGGAATGACCTCCTCCCAGTTGTCCTTCGTGGTGGCGTCCACCGGCGTCTTCATCAGACGGAAGTTCTTGGCATCGAGGTTGGTCACGATGTAGAAATGGTCCCCGTAGTGGCTGATGCCATATTCGAGGTTGCGCTCGCGCGGCTGAATGATGCGCCACTCGCCCATGGGGTCGTCCGCCTTGAGCACACGGTACTCTTGACTCAAGGTCTGGGAGGTATAAATGACCAAGTACTCGTCGCTCTTGCTGCGGTACACCCCGCAGTTGAAGGTCTCGTCAGTCTCTTCGAACACGAGGGCATCGTCCTCCACCGGGGTGCCGAGAACGTGGCGATACACTTGGAAACTGCGCAGGGTCTGCGGGTCCTTGCGGGTGTAAAACACCGTCTTGTTGTCCGCAGCCCAGGTGGCGCCTCCGGTGGTCAATGGGATTTCATCAGCCAGCATCTCACCCGTGGTCAAATCCTTGAAACGCACCGTGTACTGACGGCGGCTCACCGTGTCCACGCCAAAAGCCATCAGGCGGTTGTCGTCGCTCACCCCCATTCCGCCGACGGCGAAATAATCGAAGCCCTCTGCCAATTCGTTTTGGTCGAGGAGCACTTCCTCTGCTCCGGTGCAGTCGCCGTATTTCACCTCGTCACCCGCGGGCTTGCGGCAATTGATGGCGTACTCTTTGCCTTCCTCGTAGCGGGTGTAGTACCAGTAGCCGCGATTGCGCACCGGGACACTGCGGTCGTCCTTTTTGATCCGGCCGACGATTTCGTCGAACAGCTTTTGCTGCAGCCCTTCGGTGTGAGCGAGTTTGCTGTCGATGTAATCGTTCTCGGCAGCGAGGTAGTCCAAAACGTCCTGGGTCTGCGCATCCGGCGTCTCCGCCTCCTTCTGCGCGTCGCTGAGGCGCATCCAGAAGTAGTTGTCGACCCGGGTGTCCCCGTGCTCGGTCATTTCAAAAGGCACCTTCTTGGCCACGGGGGCCACGGCGTCGTCGTTGTGGGACATGTCAGAGGATTGGCAGGCCGTGAAGAACAGGGCGATGCAGAACACCGGCAGGGTGCTCAGCAGGGAAACACGAAAAGGGAGGCGGGTCATGGAATCGGGTTTGGACCTGCAAAGTAGCCCAAACTCCCGCCTTGACGAGGGGATCAGAGTGCCGCCTCTTCCGCGGAGTACACGCGGAATTCAAAGCGCTCCATGATGGGGTTGGCCAACAACTTCTCACAGGCCTCTCCGACGAGCCGCTCGGCTTCTTCCCGGTTGTCGGCCTCGATGTCAAGCGTGATGTGCTTTCCAATGCGCACGTTGGTGAGCTGGCCCAAGCCAATGTTGGGCAAGTTGTTGGAAACGGCCTTGCCCTGCGGGTCGAGGAGGGCGGGCAGGGGGAGGATGTCAATGGCGGCGTGGAAGACCATGTGTCTGCTTCTTCGAATGCATCCGGTGCAGCAATGCCCCGGTCAGCGGGTACGAAAGTAGGGCAAGCATCGGTCCGACTCCGCCCCCAAAGCCGAGGCACAAACACGCTGTGCACAACCAGAAAATTCGGCCGCGGTCCAGCACCGCGCTGCGGCCCCACGTCTTGAGGCCCAACTGCGGCCATCGGGAGACCATCCACAGCGGCAGCAATGTGCCACCCACACATCCAGACCACCACAACCATTCCGTGCTCTGACCGCTTGGCCACACGGCCCACATCGCCAACAGCCCGGCCCAATACAAAGCCGCCATGGGCGCCGGAATGCCCTCGAAATCCAGTCCCACCGACGGCCCTTTTGACTGGTCGCTCGCAGATTCTCCGGCATAACGTGCCAGACGCCATGCCGCCGCGGGCAGCACCAAGAGTGGCACTCCCTGCACCCACATGGCTCCGGCCCCCCACGCGACACCCGTCGCGCTCGCGCTCCATTCCGACATCAGCGACAAACCCACAAACGCCGGCGCCAAGCCGCCAGAAATCAAGTCCGCCATGGAATCGAGCCAGGCGCCCTGTTGTCCGGACGCCCCCATTTTGCGGGCCACCGGACCGTCCAGTACGTCACACAACTGGCCGAACATCCACACGATCAACATCCACCCCAGGCCCATGACCCGCCGCTCTGAGGTGCCAAACAGCGTCATCAAAGTCCCATCGATGCCGATGGAGGCCGCCCATTCCGCCGCCGCCCAGCCCAGATCGAATTCAGATGCAGCCCACCAAGCGACCAAAGCGCCAGACCCCATGTTGCAGAATGTCAGCACATTGGCCGGGGCGGCACGCCAGGGGGAAGGAGAAGACGGAGAATCGGTCACGAAAGGAAATGTACCCCGAACGAAACCCTGCGGAACGACTGCCGTATATTTGCCTCCCCGCCAAGGTGGGGAAAACATGAGGGTCTGGTGGCCGAGTGGCTAGGCTCAGCTCTGCAAAAGCTGCTACAGCGGTTCGAATCCGCTCCAGACCTCCACAACAAAAAGGCCCGGCGATTGCCGGGCCTTTTTCGTGTTTCTCAAACTGTCGAAGCCTCATTCACAGGGCTGTCCAAACGTGGACAACACCAGCAAGATGTCCGACACGCCGACCAAGCCGTCTCCATCCACGTCTTCAGCGCACGTGGACGCCTCCCACACGCAACTGCCGTCATCCATGGTCGCGGAGGACACATAATTGAGGGCATCCGCATACGTGCACCCAGCCACATCCTCGTCATCGCAAATGCCATTGCCATTGGTGTCGCTCTGACAGTTGCCATTGCACACCCCGATGGCATCCTCGGCCCCCACACACGGATCCACATCGTCACAAACGCCATCTCCGTCCGCATCTGCGGCACAGCCGCCGCCACACACGCCCAGCACGTCGAGTTGGTTGCCTTGACAATCACAATCTCCCGGTGGGATTCCGGAACAACCACAATCGTACACGGCACCAGGGCCATTGCACACCCCGCAGGCATCCAACGCTCCGACGCACGGGTCCACATCGTCGCAAATGCCATCCTCATCCAAGTCAACCGGACATCCGACTCCATTGCACGGATCGCAGCTCTCCCAGCACACCGCCGGCATCATGATCGCACCGTCCACGGTGATGACGCGGTTCACGAACTCACCGGTGGTTAGCGTACAAGACTCGCCCCCCGCAAACTGCTCGGATGCCCCCCAGTCAAACGTGGTGAACTTGTATTCCTGAATGCTCGCGGGCCAAAACATGGTGATGGTCCAAATGCCATCCCCCTCAGGGTCGGACAGAGGGTCGCTTGTTGCATTCCAACCATTGAACGTGCCGGCGAGATAAATGGGCCCGTCCGGAGAGGACGGGTCGTTCATGTCGACGGACAGGGTCACGGGAAACAGACATGATCCATCGTCCTCGTTGGCGTTCGGACTAAAGTTGACGGCGTCTACGTCGGTGCACCCCGGAACGGGTCCACCACCGCCGCCGCCACTGCCAGTCAGACCTGGGCGTGTCGCCAACCAATAGAGGGTATTGGTTTTCGTGTTGCCGTCGTCGTATCCATTCAGCGTCTGGCATTCGCTCCAGGCCGCATTGGGATCGATGACCGCGTGGGCCATGTAGATGAAGCCCTTCCAGCCCTCGCCGATATCGGGGCTCAACGTGGCCGGCTGGATCACGGGGTATTCTTCTTCGATCCACTCGGCGCGCAACAGCTCCTCGGTGATTGGGGTGTACGGCAGCATCTGGATGCCGTGGATGAACTCGAGGTTGGCCCCGAAAAAGGTCGCGTGGTCCACCTTGGTTCCCCAGAGGATGCCCACCACCTTGTTGGACGCGAACGGCTCGGGATAGACTCCCTCTCCGGTGTTGATCTGCCAATACTTCCATGTCGAACGCAACTCGGTCGCCAACATCATCCGGCCGAGGTCCCGAATCCGGTCGTCCGCAATGGCCAAGCCATAGAGGTACACCGAATACCATGCATTGACAGCCTCCGAGGAACTCTCTTGGTTCCGGGCGTCTCCGAATTCGAACAAGCCTGCAGCCCAGGAGTGGCCCACAAACCAATCCTTGTTGCGCATGTAACCAAAGTGCGGATCGCTGCCGGACGGCTCGGCAATGTCCCGAATCAAATCCATGACCTCATCGCCCCATTGGCTGACCCATGTGGGATTGTCCTTGGCCATGGCCGCCGCCGCGTAAATCCAGTACCCGTAGTGAAAGTGGTGGTCGTTGTAGAACCCTTGCCCAAACGCAGACGCCGGATTTGTGATGCCCGATTGGACGACCAACCCGCCCCAATCGGAATCGTAGACGAGGGGGTCTCCGTTCTGGCCAGCCAATCGGTTTTGCAGCGCATTGCCCAGGTTGGTCCGCA
>CBFHWV010000090.1:0-7433 GCA_965659565.1 uncultured Flavobacteriales bacterium | reverse complement strand
TTGGAGGTGGCGGACTCCGCCGTGGCCATGGCCCACATGGCCCAAGACCCTTCCGTTCGAGCGGGTGTGTTCACCTTGGACAGCCGCCCTTGGTGGGGGCCCGCTTCCATCGACGTATCGGGCGCGGCCCCAAAACAGCAGCCATGACCTTTCGAGTGGACAACGAATGGGGGGAACTGAAGCGGGTCATTGTCGGCCACGGGCGGAACATGCATGCGCCGACTTCGCCCGAAGACGCCTTCGACCCGACTTCATTTGTCCACTTGCAACAAGGCGACTACCCCTCAATCGATGAAGTGACACTTCAATTGGACGGGTTGGCCGAGACCCTGTCGAATGCGGGCGTGGAGGTTCTGCGCCCTCAGGATGTGCCCGACCTCGAACAAGTGTTTGCCCGGGATGTCGGCTTGGTTGTAGAGGACCAGTTCTTCCGCTCCGCGATGATCGAAAACCGCCAAGCTGAATGGCAAGGGGTGGCCCCCTTGTTTCCCGAGGCCGCTGTTCGGTTCACCCCCGAGCACGTCCGGATGGAAGGCGGAGACGTGTTGCTGCTCGATGACGCCATTGCGGTGGGCATGACCTGCCGACCGGACCTGCTCCCACTGCAGACGGCCAGAACGAATGCCGCCGCGGTGGACCATTTGCAAGACGCTTTCCCCCACCGTGAGGTGATCGGATTGGAATTGCACAAGGATGACCGCGACCCCCTGCGTTGTGCACTGCACCTCGATTGCGCCTTCATGCCCCTGGGGCATGGCGACGCCATCGTCTGCCGGGACGCTTTTCTGGAGGAGGCCCAACTGAATCGACTGCTGTCGCGGTTCAATGCGGTCATCGACATCACCTTGGAAGAGGCCGCATGGCTCCAAAGCAACTTGCTTCACCTCGATCCGGACACGCTGTTGATCGATCCGCGCTTCACCCGACTCGCTGGCCTCCTTCGCCAACAGGGCTACCAACTGCTGGACGTGCCCATGCACCACGTGGGCAAAATGGGCGGCCTGTTTCGTTGCACCACCTTGCCCTTGCTGCGCCATTGACCATGAGCCACACCGACTTCCTGCGCCATCAGAGCGCCGATTTGCTGCTGATGATTCGTCCCGCCTCGTTTCGGATGAACGAGCAGACTGCCGTCAACAACGCCTACCAGCGTCACGCTGAAGAAGGCGTGGACACGGTCGCCATGGCGCAAGCCGAATTTGACGGACTCGTCGAGCAGCTGCGCAGCCACGGCATCGTGGTCTGCGTCCAAGAAGACGATGCGGAGCGCGACACCCCCGACGCCCTCTTCCCCAACAACTGGGTCAGCTTTCACCGCGACGGGCGTGTTGGCCTCTACCCCATGTTTGCCGTCAACCGGAGACGCGAGCGTCGAGAAGACCTGTTGATGCGGCTGGCCACAGACCACGGGCGCCACATCGAGGAGTTCGTGGATTTCACCGAATTCGAAGACCACCAAGTGTTTCTGGAGGGCACTGGAAGCCTGATCCTGGACCGCATCCACAACGTGGCGTATGCGTCGCTGGGTCCACGCACGGATGCTCAAGCCGCCCAGCATTTCTGCGACGCGTTCGGGTATGACCTCGTCTCCTTCACCGCCTGCCAAACGTCCGGAGACACCTCCGCCCCCATCTACCACACCAACGTGATGCTCGCCATCGGCACCCAGTGGGCCGTCGTCTGTGACGAGATCATTGTGGACGATGCGGAGAGGCAGGCCGTGCTCCAGGCCTTGACGGATTCTGGAAGGACCCCCATTCGCATCACGGCGGAGCAGGTCAACGGATTCGCCGGCAATGTCCTCGAGGTTCGCAACCCCAATGGCGACACCTTCATCGCCATGTCGAGCGCGGCCCACAGTGCATTCACCCCAGACCAACGGGACACGCTGTCCTCCTTGGCCACGCTCGTCCATGCGCCCATCCCCACCATCGAGCACCTCGGTGGCGGATCCGTCCGGTGCATGCTCGCCGAAGTGTTCCTCCCCCCTGTAGACGCCCTCTGAACATGCGCCTCGACCAACACCTGCAAGACCTCGCAGCACACGCCTTCCAATCCTGCTTTGGGACGGAACTCCCCGCTGCTGATTTCTCCATCCAGAAGACCCGGAAAGAATTTCCCGGAGACCGCACCTTGGTTTGCTTCCCCTTGGCCCGTCACAGCCGGATGAAACCAGACGCCACGGCCGAGGCTTTGGGCCAAGCCCTGGTCGATGCGGAGGGCCCCGTTCAAGGGTTCAATGTGGTCAAGGGGTTTCTCAACCTCGAACTCGACCCTACGCTCTGGAGAGACTGGCTGCTCAGCGAAGCGGCCCAGGCAGATTATGGGCGCCAACCTGTGGCCAGCGCACCCCACGTCATGGTGGAGTACAGCTCGCCCAACACCAACAAGCCGCTGCACCTCGGACACTTGCGCAACAACTTCCTCGGGCACGCGGTCAGTCGCATTCTCCAGGCGAACGGCCACACCGTGACCAAGGTGCAGATCATCAACGACCGGGGCATCCACATCTGCAAATCCATGGTGGCCTGGCGCAAATTCGGAGAAGGCGAAACCCCGGAATCGAGCGGTCTGAAAGGCGACAAGCTCGTGGGCAAGTACTATGTCGCATTTGACCAGGCCTTCAAAGGCGAGGTTCAGGCCATGGTCGACAACGGCGTGGACAAAGCCGACGCTGAGAAGCAGGCCCCCATCCTGCTCGAAGCGCAGGAAACACTGCGGCAATGGGAGGACGGAGACGCCGATACGGTGGCCTTGTGGAAGACCATGAACGGATGGGTCTACCAAGGCTTCGACACCACCTATGCCACCATGGGGGTCGAATTCGACAAGCTCTACTACGAAAGCGACACCTACCTCATCGGCAAGGAACGGGTCTTGGAGGGCGTGGAACGCGGTGTGTTCGACCAGCGCGAAGACGGATCGGTGTGGGTGGACCTCACCGGGGATGGCCTCGATGAAAAGCTCCTGCTGCGCAAGGACGGCACCGCCGTCTACATGACGCAGGACATCGGAACGGCCATGCTTCGTTTCCAGGACGTCCCGGGCTTGGACCGTCAGGTCTACACGGTGGGCAATGAGCAGGAGTACCACTTCAAGGTCCTCTTCCTCGTGTTGGACAAGCTCGGCTTTGAGCAGGCCAAACGCTGCCACCACCTGAGCTACGGGATGGTCGAATTGCCCGAAGGCAAGATGAAATCCCGCGAGGGCACCGTGGTCGATGCCGACGATTTGATGGAGGAGATGTTTGGCATTGCCCGGGACATCGCCCAAGAAGCCGGCAAACTCGACGGCCTCGACGACGCCGCTCAGCAAGAGGTGTTCCAGCGGGTCGGACTCAGCGCATTGAAGTATTTCCTGCTCAAGGTGGACCCCAAGAAGAACATGATGTTCGACCCCAAGGCCAGCATTGACTTCTATGGCAATACCGGCCCATTCATCTTGTTCAACTACGTCCGTGGACGCAGCGTGCTCCGCAAGGCCGAAGCCGAGGGCCTGTCTGTCCCGGTGGACGGACTGGCATCACCTGGGGCCGATGAGATGGAACTCGTGGGACTCTTGCATGACTTACCGGATGTGGTGGCCGAGTCTGCGGAGACCTACAATCCGTCCTTGATCGCCAATTGGTGCTATGACCTGACCAAGGCGTACAGCAGCTACTACCAGGACCACAGCATTCTCGGCGCAGACGACACCGCCACGCGCAACCTGCGCATTGTGCTGACAGAGCGCTTCACGCGCACCTTGAACCTCGGCATGTCCCTGCTCGGCATCGCGTTGCCCGAGCGCATGTGATCATCCCGCCACCCGGCGGCGAATGACCTGATTTCCAAAGTCCAACCGCACTTCATCCGGCACCCCCTCTGGGGTCTCCAAGACATGGGCGGTCTCACCGCGGTCGCATTCCAACGTGACCGGCTCTCCTCCTGCCCACTCCACGCGGCATGTGGTGCGCTTCGTGGTGTCTATGGTGAGCAACACCTTGCGGTCTGACTCACGGGTCAACTGGACGACACGGGCGTATTCGCCCATGACCCTGCCCTTGGTCAACATTCCGATGAAGCGGCGGTAAAGCACGTAAAGCAGCATCGCCATGAGGGCGACAAACAAGACTTGGCTCAGAAGGTCCAGGGTGTTCTGCATCGATCAGAGAGAGAAAATTCCGCCGATGGCACTGACCGACCGGTATCGGTCAAACACCGCGTCGGCATTGGCCACGGATTCCACAATGGTCAAGGCGACATACTTGCCTCCACCGCTGGATTTGCGCTTGACCTCGACATCGTCGGGAAACAAGGAGAGCACCGCCTCGATCCGATCGGGTTGATTCGGTGCAATGAACTTGAACATGTACTCCGAAGGCCAGGTGTGGTAGGCATCCAACTGGGCCCGCAAGCCGGCCATGCGCTCTTCCTCCATGCCCGCGAAGGTAGACCACCGCATCGGTCCCAAAGCGGAAAGGGGCACCCGCATGGGCACCCCTTTCGCATGGGTTGGATTCGAGGAAGATGTGGCGGCTTCCTCCTGCCCGATCATTCCGCGCAGTCCGATCCGTAGATCTGGAAGAAGTCCAGCAAGTCGTTGATGTTGATCGTGCCGTCGCCGTTGAGGTCACCTGGACATGGCGGCGTGTATTCGCAGCTTCCGTCGTTGGTGTTGGCGAGCGGGTTGAAGTTCTCCGCCATCGGATCCGTGCACCCCTCCAGTGGGAGGATGCAGCCGGAGTCGAAGTTGGCCGTCGGGTCATAGTTCAACGCCGTCTCGTCCGTACAACCCGGGTACAAGCAGGAGCCGTCGTCAACAAGGGCATCTGCACTGTAGTTGGCGGCCGCCGCATCCGTACATCCTTCGGCCGGGTAGGCGCAGAATCCGGCCACGTTGGCGTTCGGGTCGTAGTTGTCGGCCTCTTCGTCCATACATCCGAGGAACAGGCAGGAACCGTCGTCCACCAAGGCCGTGTCGTCAAAGTTGACGGCCTCGCTGTTGGTGCAGCCCTCCATCGGGTAGGCACACTCGCCTTCCACGTTGGCCATGGCATCGTAGTTGTCCGCCTCTGGATCCATACATCCGAGGAACAAGCAGGAGCCATCGTCGTCCGTGGCCGCGGCCATGAAGTTCAGGGCAGCTGCTTCAGTACAGCCTGGAACCTCCAGCTCGTCGCACACACCGTCGCCATCGAGGTCGTTCATGCACGTCTCGCCATCGCAATCGTAGATGCCCGTGTAGGTGCAGCTTCCATCGTCGTACCCAGCGCCATCCACATAGTTGCAGGCCTCCAGGTCCGTGCAGCCACATCCTGGGTTGCCAATCGGGAAGGTCATCACGAGGTCGTTCTCACCGTCACCCTCGGGGAAGATTTGCAGGCTGATTTGGCCGCTGAGCGTTCCGCTTGTGGTGAATTGACCGAGCAGGACCTTGAGGTCCTCTCCGGCCACCGCATTCGACGCACCGTTCAGCGTGAACCAAGCACCGCCAAATCCACCGCCGATATTGATGTTGCCGCCGTCTTCGAACGGGCCAACCCAGTTGGATCCGTCACTCTCCACAGCCGTCACCTCAATCTCACCTGCTGCAGGGTCCGCACCTTGCGTCAGGCCGATGGTCACGTAGCTATCGTACTCCAGCGCAGGCTGGATGGAGAACAGAATCGGGTTGACCACCTGACCCAGGGCACCTCCAAATGGATCCTGGTAGAAGCTCGTGCTCGTGTTGATGTTGGTCTCGAGGCCATCGCCACCCGCCACACTGGACAGGACGTCCGTCGGATTGACCATGGTGGCATAGAGGCGGTAGGTGGTGGTGCCTGGCACGCCGTTCACAGCCACGGTCTCGAGCTCGATGCTGTACCCGTCGATCACAGGCGCATTCACACAGCTGCAGTAGTCACAGGACCCATCGTCCACGTTGGCCGCCTCGAAGTAGTTGCACGCACCGGGGTCCATGCAGCCTTCAATCTCTGCCACGACACAGGATCCGTCATCCACATCGGCGAGCGGGTTGAAGTTCAAGGCCTCCGGGTTGGTACATCCGGCATATTGGCAGGAGCCATCCCCGGCCAGCGCCGTCGGATCATAGTTCAACGCCGCAGGATCGTCACAACCCGTAGCGAACGTCACCGTGATCGTCTGGGTGACCTCCGTGCTGTTGCCGCAATCATCCGTGATGGTGAAGGTGCGGATGGCGTCGAACCCGCCAATGGCGATGTCGCTGCAGAGGTCGGTGAAAGTGATGTCCACCAAGCCACAGGCATCTTCTGCCGCCGGGAAGTCGACCGGGATGGCCTCACCGGCCACCACCTGGTAACTCGTGTCAGCAGGGGCCGTCAGAACGACCGGAGCCGTCGTGTCGGTGAAGACGATGTTCTGCACGTAGGTGCTGCTGTTGCCGCAACCGTCTTCGGCCGTGAACGTCCGCACCACCGTGTAGTGGCCCGTGCAATCTCCATCGACGGTTTCGTCGGTGTAGGTGACCGTCACGCTGCCGCAATCGTCAGACGCTTCCGCCGTGGTCACCGGGAGGTCTTCGCTGCACTCCAAGGCGAGGTCTTCCGGCATCACCGTGAAGGTCGGCGCCGTCGTGTCGAGGAAGGAAATCGTCTGCACGTGGACACTGCTGTTGCCGCATCCATCCGTGGCCGTGAAGGTCCGCTCCACCACTCGGCTGCCCTCGCAAGGGAAGCTTTCGCTGTCGGCATAGGTCACCGCCACACCAGAACAGGCGTCGGTGGCCGTGGCCATTTCCAGCGTGTAGCTCTCCGTGCAATCGAGGGTCACGTCTGCTGGGGTGAAGTCGAAGACCGGAGCCGTCATGTCCTCCAGCATGATGACCTGATCCGCGGAGGTGGTGTTGCCACACGCGTCCGTCACCGTCCAGGTCCGCGTGATCACGTTCTGGGCAATGCAGTTCGCTGCGCCGAGGGCCGTGGCAGAAGCCGTTCCGCCGTTGTTGATGGCGAGCATGCTGCCGGGCACCTCCGTCCAGCTGAGGACAATCTCATCTTCAGAGAAGGACAGGTCAAAGTCTGCTGAAGCCGGGTCCACGAGGATGGCGTCGAACACCACCTCAGCGCCGACCACTCCCGCGCCGTTGAGGTTGCTGATGCGCACCTCCACGTAGTCGTAGCTCTCTGAGCTGATCACATCCTGCACCTCGAGGCCGATCATGTCTCCGGACAGATCCACACCCAGTGCACCGCGCAGGTTGAGCGGGTTGGACACCTCATCGTCGACCGTCAATTCCATTCCATCGCCGATGGTCACATCCGTGGTCTCGAGGACCCGCGGGAAGGCCGGGAGATTGGCCAGGCGGAGCTCGACGCGGATGTCCACCTCCAAACCGTTGAGGGAGAAGGCGCCGTCGGTCACCACATCGCTGTAGCTCACGGTGGCATCGCTGCACGCATCGGCGGCATCGAGGACATCCCCAGCGCCAGC
>CBFHWV010000089.1:0-7475 GCA_965659565.1 uncultured Flavobacteriales bacterium | reverse complement strand
GCAGAAAGTCGACGTCGGGGGCAAGATGCAGGAGGCCATCCGCCTCAAATACAAGGGCGGGGACATCCTCTACGTGAGTGTCCATTCCCTCCACCGCATTTCCAAGTTCACCGGCAAGGAGGGCATGGCGCCCAAGGTCCACAAACTGGGCTCCTCGACGTGGGCTACTACGAAGAGCAAGACCAAGAAGCGGGTCAAGGAAATCGCCTATGACCTGCTCAAGTTGTACGCCAAGCGCCGCGCTTCGCAAGGGTTCGCCTTCACCCCGGACACCTATCTGCAGACCGAGTTGGAGGCGAGCTTCATGTACCAGGACACCCCCGACCAGCTGACGGCGACGGAGCAGGTCAAGGAGGACATGGAAAAGGAGGTGCCCATGGACCGCCTCGTCTGTGGCGATGTGGGCTTCGGCAAAACGGAGATCGCCATCCGCGCGGCCTTCAAGGCGGCCACCGATGGCAAGCAGGTGGCGGTGCTCGTGCCGACGACCATCTTGTCGATGCAGCACTTCCGGAGCTTTTCTCGGCGCCTCAAAGACTTCCCGGTCAAGGTGGATTACGTCAACCGGTTCAAGACCGGCAAGAAGATGACCGAAACGGTCAAGGCGCTCGAGGCCGGGGAGATCGACATCCTGATCGGGACGCACGCCATTGTGGGCAAGCGGGTCAAGTGGAAGGAGCTCGGCCTGCTCATCATCGACGAGGAGCAGAAGTTCGGTGTGGCCGTCAAGGACAAGCTCAAGACGCTGCGCGCGACCGTGGACACCTTGACCCTCACGGCCACCCCCATTCCCAGGACCCTGCAGTTCTCGCTGATGGGGGCCCGCGACCTCAGCATCATCGCCACGCCGCCCCCCAATCGCTATCCGGTCGAGACGGAAATCGGCTCTTTCAACGAGGACCTCATCCGCAACGCCATCAGCTACGAGTTGTCCCGCGGCGGTCAGGCCTATTTCGTGCACAATCGGGTGGCCAACATCCGAGACGTGGCGGGCATGATCAACCGCCTCGTGCCGGATGCGCGCATCGGCATTGGACACGGGCAGATGGACGGGGAGCAGCTCGAGCGGGTGATGACCGACTTCATCGAAGGGGCGTACGACGTGCTCGTGGCCACCACGATCATCGAGAGCGGCATCGACATCTCCAACGCCAATACCATCCTCATCAACGAGGCCCACACCTTCGGCTTGAGCGACCTCCACCAGTTGCGCGGACGGGTGGGGCGGTCCAACAAGCGGGCGTTCTGCTACCTCTTGGCACCGCCCTTGCACGCATTGCCCACGGAAAGCCGCAAGCGCTTGCAGGCCATGGAGCAGTTTAGCGAACTCGGCAGCGGGATGAACATCGCCATGCGGGACCTCGACATCCGCGGGGCGGGCAACTTGCTCGGCGGGGAGCAGAGTGGCTTCATTTCGGACATCGGGTTTGAGATGTACCAAAAGATCCTCAAAGAGGCGGTGAATGAGCTGAAGGATGAGGAGTTCGCAGAGCTCGCCAAGGAGGAAGCCGATTCAAGGGAGCATTACGTCGAGGAGACGGTGCTCGAGACGGACCTCGCGTTGATGCTGCCCGACCATTACATCTCCGACATCGCAGAGCGCATTGCCCTGTATAGAGAACTCGATGACATGGCCGACGAGGAAGGGCTGCAAGCGTACGAGGCCAGGTTGGTCGATCGATTTGGCCCGTTGCCGCAGGAGGCAGCTGACCTGCTCGAAACGATCCGCTTGCGTTGGATGGCACAGACGGTGGGCTTCGGCAAGCTCGTGCTCAAGGGTGGCAAGCTCATCGGGGTCTTCCACGATGAGGAGGGCAGCGACTACTACCGCGGAGTTCGCTTCCAGCGCGTCCTCGATTTCATGCAGCGCAACACCAAAGGCGTGCAGATGTACCAGCGCAACAATGCGTTGCGCCTCCGGGTGGAGCCGGTGGACAACCTCGAGGCCGCCATGTCCATCCTGCGCCGCTTGAGTGGGACGCCGACTCCTGTCAAGCCGGCTGCAGCGGGCTCAGGTCCGCAAGGCCCGGGGGAGTATGCCGTGGAAGAGGACTGAGGGTCACTTTTTGTTGGAGGTCCACGTCAGGCCGGCCCGGACCCAGCGGCCGGGTTGGTCCACATTGCCAATGTCCACATACTGTGCATCGAGCGCATTGTCCACCCGCACGTGGGCTGCGATGGGCAAGGATTCCGGGGCCCACCGGACCGTGGCGCCGAGCAGCTGGACGGGTTCGAAGTCCAGCTCCATGCCCGCGACGGGGTCGAAGTAGCCACCGTCCCGGTTCTGGGCGCTCCAGCGCACGTCGACCACCCAGTCTTCCAGGGGGCGGAATCCAAGCACGACATCGGCCTTGGAGCCCAGAATGTCCAGCACATAGTTGCTTTCGAATCCGGTGCTGGTCTCGTCGGCTTCCATGAATGCGAGGCTGACGGTGAAGTATCTCAGCGCAGCTGCCGCGTCGACAGCCCGTGCAGACAGCGTGAATTCCTGGCCCGAGAAATGGACGGCGCGCAGGTTGGTGGCCTCGGTGATGGAGGACCCATTGAACCGCACCCAGTCGATGAGGTTGCGCCCCCAACGGTGGAAGAGGTGTTGGGAGAGCACCAGCCGGTATCCATCCCCAAGGTCGCCGGTGAGTCGGTAGCCGAACTCGAGGTGTTCCGCTTCTTCCGGGAGCAGGTCTTGGCTGCCTTGCGCGCCACCCACCGTGTAGTACAGGTCGGTGTAGGAGGGCATGCGGACGGAGCGCCGGGCGGAGGCGAAGGCCACGGCGCGACCGGTCTCGTCAATGCGGAGTGACAAGGAGGCTTCCGGCACAAACCGGGGGCCATCTGCAGCAGAATTGACATTCCAGGCGGCCAGGGCTCGGGCGGTGAACCGGCCGATGTCCGCACGTTGTCCGATGCCCACGTCGAGGTTTGTCCGGCGGTCCCCCAGCGCATACACGCTGCTGTCTCCGCGGCCGTACTCGGCCAAGCCAAGGCGGTTGCTGACGACACCTTCCCGGCGGAAGTCTGCTGAAAGAAGCGTCTCGCCCCAATCCGTCACACGCCGCGCGCCGCCTCGGATGCCCGCGGTCGAGGATTGGTGTTGGTTGGCGCCTTGGTACCAGCTTGGAACCGGTCCATCGGCGGAAGTCAGCACGCCGTTGGCATCCGCTTCATAATACCCGTCTCCTTCTCGAAACAGCTCAAAACGATCGCTGTGCGTGCGGGAATGAAGCCCCGCATCAACGTCCCATCCGCTGATGTGGTGCCGCCATGTCAGTTGGGTTTGCCACAAGTTGACCTGCTCAAACTGCTGCGGGAAGCTCGCCGTGTAGAAGTCCTGGGCGCCAAATGCGGCCGACATCCCACCTGCGCGGAGGTGCAACGTGCCGAATTCGGTCTCCTCTTGGCCCGCATAACGAACCCGGGTCAGGTTGAGGTCGGTGTTGTCGCGGTAACCGGAGGTGGCTGCACGGCTGACGCTGATCCGGTGACGGGTTCCTTCTTCTCCCCAATCGTGGCGGGCACGGATGCGGTTCCAGCCGTGAGAACCGGCTTCTGCGGAGACTTCGGTGCCATTTTCCATGGCCGGTCCCGTGTTCAGGACGATGCCGCCGGTGACGCCGCCGCTTCCCAGGGCGCCACTTCCGCCGCGGACCACTTGAACGCGCTGGATGTCTTCCGGGTCGATCGGCAGGTTGAGCAAGTGGTGGCCGGTGTGTGGGGCACTCCAGCGGACGCCATCCACCCAGAGGGCGACTTGCTCGAAGGTGCCGCCCCGAATGCTGAGGTCGGTTTGGGCACCCCATGGGCCGCGTTGGCGGGCGTCCACACCGGGAACGCTTTCGAGCAGGCCGTCCAAGGACGGCTGGGCCGCGCCCGAGATGCGTTCGGCATCGAGGACGAAGAGGTTCCGAGGCTCGGCGTCCTCGGTTTCTGAAAAGGCGGACTGGACCACCGCTTCAGGGATGGTGATCAACGTGTCTTGTCCAACGCTGGAGGTGGCCATCCAGAGAAAGGACAGGCCCGATAAGTAGCGCAATGTCTTGGTGGTCATGCTGGCCACAAGGCTACGATGGAGAAGGTTGGAATTCCGGGATTGGGGTCCAGGTCCGCTACACGTTCTCCACGGCGTTGTCCATCATGGCCACGATCCGTTGGACCTCCTCGGCATTGCCCGTAAAGAGCGGGGTGCGCTGGTGGAGCGATGTGGGGCAGACATGCAGCAAATCGTGCAGGTGGCAGCGGGTCGCGCCGCCGGCCTGGTGTGCGAGAAACGCCAGGGGCTGCGCTTCGTACAGCATGCGGAGCTTGCCTTCCGGCTTGTCGCGCAGGCCGGGGTAGAGGTAGATGCCGCCGTGGATGAGGTTGCGGTGGAAGTCGGCCACCAATGCGCCCGTGTAGCGTGCGGTCATGCCGCGCGACCGGCATTCCTTGACGTAGGGCTTCACGCCGGCAATGGCGTCGTCGAGGTACGATTCGTTCATGCTGTAGACCCTGGCCTTGTCGGGGAATCGCATGTCGGGGTGGGACAGGAAGAATTCGCCGATGGAGGGGTCGAAGGTGAATCCATTGACCCCACAACCGGTCGAATACACCAGCATCGTGGAGCTTCCGTACAGCACATAGCCAGCGGCTACCAGGTCGGAGGCCGGTTGCAGGAAGTCATCGGATGTGGCGGGTCCGGTCAAGGGCGACTTGCGGCGGTGAATGCCAAAAATGGTGCCGACGCTGATGTTGACGTCCACGTTGGACGAGCCGTCCAAGGGGTCAATGCACACCACGTATTTGCCATAACCCCGGCCTTCGCCGCGGGCCGAGTGGTCCACGTGCAGGATGCCGGGCTGCTCTTCGGAGACAATGCCGCCCACTTTGAGACAGGACCGCAACACGCGGTGAAAGGTGTCGTCGGCGTACACGTCGAGCTTTTGTTGGGCTTCGCCTTGGACGTTCACCGCGGACTGCCCATCGGGTTCGTGGGCCCCGAGGATCCCGGACAGGCCGGCACGATTGACGTGGCGGTTGACCATCTTGGCCGCCGTCCCGATGTCGGTCAGCAGGCGAGACAGGTCACCTGTGGCGCCGGCGAATTCCACCTGACGCGCCACAACGAATTCTTGTAGCGTAATGGCTCCGATCATTGCAGAGAGCTTGACGGCAAGGTACAGGTTCGGCCAACCTTTTGGGCCTTTTCCGGTTGTCTCTTTGTCCGATGTGGCTGTCAGAAAACGCCGCTCGCCCGAACTTCCCGCCATGAGACCGTTCCTCCTCGCCACCGCCAGCCTTCTCCTCATGCCCTCAACAGGGTGGTCCCAAGGCATATATGGATTGAAGCAAAACGTCCTGGACCCCTTCACGGAAGGGCTCTTGCTCGCACAATTTGACATGGCTGCCGGGGAATGGGCCGAATACGACACCCTGGGCTTCGCAGAGGCGTTTGCGCTCGGGTCGAGCACCTTCGACAACAACGCCGGTCAATATGTCTTCGTGGGCGCTCCCTTGGGCGGCGGCCCGCTGTCCTGGTACAATTACGATGTGGAGGGCAATGCACTGAGCGCTGGGGCGGCATTGTCGGGCAACGTGCACAGCGTGCACCACGACATGCAACAGGACCGGTTCTTCGGGTTGCAAGGATACCCGGCGGACAGTGTGTACATCGACCTGGGCGAGGTGGACGGGGAGCCGTTCGGGTACTGGGAAATCGGAGGTTGGGCCACCCGGTTGGTGGAAATTCAGCCGTTCACTGCGGACATCGACCCGGTGTTGGACATGCCGGATGTCGAGGCGGTCATTGCCGGGGCGTCATGTTATGACAGCGACAGCGCCGACTACTACTTCTTGTCGTTTGGGGGTCAGGGCACAACGGGATTGGTGCGCCTTGACGCCGAGGCTGGTTCAGTCGCTTCGGAGGTGGACCTCGTGTTGGGCGATGAGGAGGCGTTTGCGGAAATCGAATATTGCATTCCCACGGGTCAAGTTGTGGGCCTGTGGCGCGATTTGTCGGAGGGCGGTGTCATGCGGTTGGCCGCCATTGACCTCGACACGGGCGTGCCCACTGAAATCGCCTCTTTGCCACAGGTGTGGGGTTTCACCCCGGATGGATCGGTGTTTGACCAGAACACCAGCAGCTATGTCCTCCACTACTATGACGTCGACGTCCAACCGCATTTGCTCGCCGTGGACGTCGTGACCGGCGAAGTCTGGGCCGACCATGACCTCGAGGGGAGCAGCTTCTTGGAGTTGGAATGCACCAACCGCGCTTTTGCGGTGGCGCGTTACGGCGTCTCGGGCGTCTCGGAGTTCCACCGTCAACCGGTCGGACTGAATTGGCAGGAAGGTGTCCTGCGCAATGTGGGGCGGGCGGAGACCCACTGGGTGGCGTTGGACGGAATGGGCCGTCAGCTGGCGAAGGGCTCCACTGCGCCGGGTGCCCAAGTGGCCTTGCCCACAGGACACGCGGTCGTCTTGTGGCGGGAAGGCTTGCATTCCGGCAGCCTTCAAGTGCACCGCATTCGGTGATGGCAGCTCAAGGCTGAGCAGGACGGACGGCTTTGGCGAGGGCGACAAAATCGTCCGGCGACAATTGTTCGGCGCGCTGGCCCACCCATTCTTCTGGAATCGTGGCGGCATCAAACCCGCCTGAGCGAAGCGCGTTGCGCAGGGTTTTGCGGCGTTGCCCAAAACCGGCTTTGACCACGCGGCGCAGCGTGTCGTATTCCACATCCGGATCCCGTTCAGGGGTGCGCACCAAGCGGATGACCCCCGATTGGACCTTGGGAGGGGGGAGGAAGGCTTCAGGCCCGACGACAAACATGTTCTCACACGTATAATACACTTGGAGCAAGACGGACAGGATGCCGTAGGTCTTGTTGCCATGCGCCGCGCAGACGCGGTCTGCCACTTCCTTTTGGAACATGCCCACACACTCGGGCACCCGGTCGCGCCAATCGAGGACCTTGAAAAGGATCTGACTGCTGATGTTGTACGGGAAGTTGCCGGCGACGGCAAAGTCGCCGGTCAGGCCAAGCTGGTCCGGCGTGCTGCGCAGCAGGTCTGCAGCATGGATGTGGTCGTCGTGGATCCAGTCTGCTTCTCGCAAATGGGCCACGCTTTCGGCATCGACTTCCACGACATGCACTTTCTGGCCGAAGCGCTCGATGAGCGGCTGGGTCAGCGCCCCGGTCCCCGGGCCGACCTCCAGAATCTGGGCTGCAGGGTCCTCAGACAGGAGCCCGGCGATGCGACGGGACACGCCAGGGTCTTTCAAGAAGTGCTGCCCAAGGTGCTTTTTGGCAGCGACCCCAGCGTCTTTGTGGATGCGTTTGCGGCTCATTGGTCGCGCAGTGAGCCTTGCGCCAGCACGCGCATGTGGGTCCGAAAGGCGAGGGCTTTGGTGCCGAAGCGGTCCAGGCCTTGTTGTCTCATCTCCGGGGCAAAGTCCCGCTCGTACCGCTCGAAGTCTTCCGAACTGGCCAATTCATACTGGA
>CBFHWV010000088.1:0-7497 GCA_965659565.1 uncultured Flavobacteriales bacterium | reverse complement strand
TGTGAGACCGGTGCGGGGGCCTTGACGTGGTCCGCGGAAGGGGGGGAAGCCCCGCTCGTGGCGAGCTTGCTCGATGAGGCAGGCGGCATTGTGAATCCGGCAACGTGGTCTGCATTGGCGCCGGGTGCCTATGCTTTCTCGATAGAGGACGGCCGGGGATGCACTTTGGATACGGCGCTTTCGCTGGATCCCGCCCTCGGGTTGACTGTGGAAGGCCAACCGGCAGGATGCGGCGGTCTGGGTGGAATCGCTGCGGAGGCCAGCGGTGGAACAGGCGCGGCGATGTGGTCCTTGAACCCCGGCGCTTCTCCTGCTGTGACAAGCGGCCTGTCGGCCGAATGGGCCGACTTGCCAGCCGGCGGCTATACGGTGACGGTGGACGACGGAACCTGTACGGTGTCGGCAGAGGTGACCGTGGAAGGGGTGGACCTGTTTGATTGGACCATCCTCACTGTGGACGAGGCCTGTGCGGAATCGCCGGGCGCCATCAGCGTGGTGCTGTCCGGCGGGGTGTCGCCCATTTCGTACAGCGGCATGTCTGCAGACGGCGCCCTGTCTTGGGCAGCTCCCGATACGATCGGACTCCCCGCAGGAGAATACGAGATCCAGGTGTCGGATGCTGCCGGTTGCCTGCGGGACACCACCGTGCAGGTGAGCGCCATCGATCCTGTAGCGGTCGTTGCGACGGTGACCCCGATCTCCTGCGCCGGGGCCATGGACGGGGCGATAGAACTGACCGCGACGGGCGGCAGTGAGCCGTATCTGTTTGGCGCTCAGGGGCCATCAGGTCTGATTCAGGCCCCGCTGGAAGGCTTGGTGCCAGGGACGTACGTCGCAGGAGTGGTGGACGAAAGGGGCTGCACCGCTGACACCGCCGTGGTCCTATTGGATCCAAACGGCATTCTGGCCACAGCCACGGCATTGCCGGAGAGTTGTCCGGGCACGGCAGACGGCCAAGCGCTGGTGACGGCTTCCGGAGGGTCTGGGGCACTGTTGGTGTCGTGGACGGGCGGGCCTCAAGATTCCCTGTGGACGGGGTTGACCCAGGGCGACTACACTTGGACGGTCACGGATGCGGCGGGGTGCGATACCACCGGCACGGTGACCGTGGATGCCGGCCTCGGGCCCGTGGTGCAGGACACGGTTTTGGCCGGAACCTGCGAGGGCGGCGTGCCGAGTGCCATGGTGGAATTGTCTGTCGCCGGCACGGCTCCGGACGTCGAGGTGTTGTTGGGAGGGCTTCCCGCCGACGTGACTGCCACCTCTGATTCGGGGTCGACGTGGGGCTGGTTGGACTTGGCCGAAGGCAATTATGGCTGGACCGTGTCTTTGGGGGGCGCATGTGGCACCAGTGGCGACGTGGATGTGGTCTTGGCCAATCCGCTCGAATGGATCGGCACAGTGACGCCGCCCACGTGCGAGGGCGACAGCGGTTCCGTGGTGGGCATCACCAGTGGCGGTGCGGGGTTGATTCAAACCACATGGTCCGGTGTGACGGACAGCGGCGACACCCTGGGTGGTGACTTCCTGTCCACAGGCCCGGTTCCAGCGGGGGTGTACACGTTCACGGCCACCGACGACGGCGGCTGCGTGATTGACACCACAGTTGCGCTCGCGCCCCTGTCCAGCGGGCTGGCTTTGGCAGCGGACATTGTCCAGCCAACGTGTGGCGGCGCACTGGCGGGCGAGGCGACGTTGCTTCCTTCGGGAGGACTGTCCCCTTATGAGGTGGTGGTCCAAGGGACCGCCGACAGCCTGTTCATTCCATTTCTGCTCCCGGGCAGTTACCCCGTGACGTTGACAGATGCTGTGGGCTGTGCCTTGACGGACACCCTTGTTGTGGATCCGGCCAGTGCATTTGTGCTGACGGCAGAGGTCGACAGCGCGTCCTGTTCCAACAGTGAGGACGGTCAAATCGTGCTGCTGCCTGTGGACGCCAGCGGGTCGGTGGACTACACGTTTGTCGGTCCATTCGGGGCGACGCCTGCTGCCGACACCATTCCCAATTTGGGGGCAGGCGTGTACGAAATCACGGGCCTGGATGAAGCGGGCTGTCCGGCGGTGTTGCTGGTTGCTGTGGGCGCTCCAGACCCCGTGGTGGTGACGCTGGACAGCTTGGACCGGCCCAGTTGTGTCGGTGATGCGGATGGTGCACTGTCGATAGAAGCCACAGGCGGTACCGGCATTCCAGACAACTGGAATGTGGCGTGGACCTTGGATGGCGAGGCCTACGGCACAGGCGCGGTGATTTCCGGCCTGGGCGAAGGCACTTATGCGGTCACCGTGACGGACGAGGCCGGGTGCACCGGCGAGATCGCGTCGGTTCCATTGGTCGCCGAGGGCGACGTCGTGTTGAGCGTGCCTTCCGACACCGTCCTCTGTGCCGGCTCCCCCCTCGTGCTGGAAGGGGAGGCCACAGGGGCATCCACCACGGCATGGGCCATCGGCGACAGCCTGTCCGGTGCAGGTTTGACGGCATCCGTTTCTTCCGTCGGCATCGGACCTGCCGTTTGGGTGTTCTCGGCGGCAAGGTTGGGTTGCGTTCGCACCGACTCGGTCACCGTGGAAGGCCTGGCCCTGCCCACCCCGAATGCGGGAGTCGATCAGACGGTTCCCGAAGGCGGTGCAACGGGCATCGGGACGGAGGGCAATCCGGACTGGAGCTACAGTTGGTCTCCCATTGAGAGCGTTGAATACGCGGAATCACCGGCGACCTTGACCCAACCGTTGAGCGCCACCACGGAATTCGTGTTGACGGCCACCACTGCGGGGGGCTGCTCCGCCACGGATACCGTCACGGTCGAGGTGTTGTTGGAACTCGACATCCCTTCGGGCTTCACCCCCAACAACGACGGCGTCAACGACCTGTGGAACCTCGGAGGCCTTGACCAGTATCCCAGCGCTGAAATCACCGTCTTCAACCGCTGGGGAGACATCCTGTTTACGCAGGGCGCCACCGAAGCCCCGTGGGACGGCATGCTCGACGGCATTCCGGTTCCGGTCGGCACGTACTACTACTTCATCCGGGTTTCCGAACCGGTCCTTCAGGCCGAATGGACGGGCCCCATTACCCTGATGCGATGACGAGCATGCGTTTCTTCTCCGCAGTGAGGGCGGCCATGGCCGCGATTGGGGTCTCGATGGCCACGATGGGCATGGCCCAGCAGCTTCCGGTGACCACCCTGCCGTTGGACCACGCGTTTGACGCCCACCCGGCCGCTGCCGCAGACTCTTTGATTCGGGTGAGCATCTGGCAACGCAGTCCATGGACGGGGGTGCCCTCTGCACCGCGCACCACGGCGCTGGCGTTGACCTCCCCCACAGGGAGCGAATCCCTTGCTTGGGGCGCGCGGTTCTGGAGCGACGTGGCCGGCCCAACCCGCATGGCCGGGGTGCATGCTGGTCTGGCATACAGCACCCGCTGGACGGACGACCTGAAATTGAGCTTCGGGTTGGGCCTCGGCTGGATGCAGTTTTCCATCGACGGGTCGCGCATCGATTTCGAGACGGCAGGAGACCCGACCGTTGGGGATACCTATCAAGCTGTGGGCGTGCCGGATGCCTCTGCGGGCTTGTGGATCCAAGGCCGCCAATTGACGGCCGCGTTCTCGGCGGGCCAGGTGTTGGGCGGCGATCTTCCCGTGTACGATGGAACGGGGGTTGAATCCCGATTGGAGTCGCACTTGCGGGCCATGGTGGCGTACCGATTTGAGTCCGGCGGATGGGGGTGGACCCCCATTCTTCAGGCACAGCACCTGCGCCCTGTTCCCCCAGAGTTGTCGGCTTCCTTGCGGATCGACAAGGGTCAGGAGTACTGGGGCATGGTGGGCTACCGTTCTGCAGGTGCCGCTCACCTCGGCGCGGGCATTCGCATCAACAACCAGCTGACGTTCAGCTACAACCGGAATTGGGCCACGGGCTCCTTGGCGAGGGTTCTGGGCGGCGGCCACGAGGTGGTGCTGGCATTCACCGTCCCACGTTGATGATGCCCGGCACGGCCTGCAGGGTCGGTGTCGTTGGCCGGTAGTTTCGGGCTGGAAACCGTTCGAACATGGGGGCATTCAAGAATTTGGAAGATTTGGTCGGGGATTTGCAGTCGGGCCTGGTCAAGTTGCGTGCGGGTGAATTGGAGCCCGAAGAGCTCACCCCCTTGGTGGACGACGCCCGTGAACTGTGTGACCGGCTCGTGCTGCTGCGGTTCAAGGCGCATGAGTTCGCCTATGAGGTCCGGAAAAAAGCGCCAGAAGGTGGCGTAGACGAAAGCGCTGCAGACCGGCAGCCCATTCGGCCATTCCGCATTGGTGCAGCGTACCAGACGTCGTTGATTGACGCCATTGAGGAGGTCAGCCGAGAGCAGGCGGAACAAGCGGCGCAGGAGCGGTTGCGTGCCGGCACACCCGATTTGTTCGACACCGTGGAGGCTTTGGATGCGCAGCCGGAACAAGCGTCCGAACAGGAGTCTGAACCTGTGAAGGAATTCATCAAGACTGAGGAAGAAACGCTTCACGAGGGCACAGAATCCGAAGAGACCATCGCCGCTGTGGAGGCCGCGGAGCCGCCCGTCAACCAGGTGCAAGACCTTGCCAATGGGGCGTCAACTGAGGTGCCCGAGCCTCCGGCCGCGCCATCTGAAGACGCTGTGTCTGAGTCGGCTTCGTCACCTGCCCCGGAGCCAGCGGTCGCAGAGGTTGAACCAGAACCAGAACCAGAACCCAAAGCCGAGCCGCAGGACACCTCGTTGTTTGGCGAAGTGGAGACCAAAAGCTTGGCTGAGCATATGGAAAGTCAACCCATCCAAGACCTCCGAACGGCGTTCAGCCTCGTGGAGAAGTACGAGTGCATCAAAGGCCTCTTCGACGACGATGCCATGTTGTTTGACCGGGTGCTCGAGGCCATGGACAGCGCGGGTGGGGCAGAACTGGCGCTCCATTGGTTGCACCAACATGTGCCGGCAGCCAAGTCTTGGGACCCAGAAGATCCGACGGTGATGCGGTTCATGGAGCGGGTGCAACGCCGCTACGCCTGATGCTCACCATCGTTCCCACCCCCATTGGCAACCTCGGAGATTTCACGCCCCGGGCCATCGAGGCGATTGAAGCTGCTGATTTCGTCTTGGCGGAGGACACGAGGACAACCGGGTCGTTGTTGCGCCTCAAGGGCGTTGAAGCGCGCCTGAGGCCCTTTCACGCCCACAACGAGCACAAGGTGTTGGACGAAGTGGTGGCCAGCTTGGCGGCAGGGGCACAGGCGTGCTTGTGCAGTGACGCCGGAACACCGGGCATCAGCGACCCTGGATTCCTGCTGGTTCGGGCTTGCGTTGAGGCTGGCGTGGACGTGACTTGTCTACCGGGGGCCACGGCGTTTGTGCCGGCCCTGGTGGTCAGCGGATTGCCTTGCGAGCGCTTCGTGTACGAGGGGTTTCTCCCCCACAAAAAGGGCCGGCAGACCCGATTGAAGGCCATGGCCGCCGAGACCCGCACCACGGTCCTGTACGAGTCTCCCCACCGAATCGTCAAGTTGTTCGGCGAACTGATCGAGCACTGTGGGCCGGACCGCAAGGCCAGTGTGAGCCGAGAACTGTCCAAGAAATTTGAAGAGACCCGGCGGGGGACGGTGGAGGAGTTGCGGGCCCACTTTGAGGCCCACCCGCCCAAGGGCGAATTCGTGGTGGTGGTCGCCGGTGCGGACTGAGCCCGCTCAGAACAGCACTTTCTGCAGTTCGCCCACCCGGGTGACCCGGACGAGGGAGAGGCCCTTGGGGGGGGTCGGCTCGTTTTGTCCGAGACCGCTCACCACCAAGCGCTCCATGCCCATTTTGGCGGCTTCGGCCATGCGTTGCTCGAGGCGGGCGACAGGCCGGACTTCCCCCGTAAGGCCCACTTCGCCGCACATCGCGGTCCGCGGGTCCAACGTGAGGTCCAACGTGCTGCTGAGGATGGCCCCAACCACAGCGAGGTCGATGCCGGGGTCTTCCAGCCGGATTCCGCCCGCGAGGTTCAGGAACACATCGGAGGCACCGAGCTTGAATCCGCAGCGCTTTTCGAGCACGGCGAGCAACATGTTGAGGCGCCGCAAATTGTATCCTGTGGCGGAGCGTTGGGGCGTTCCGTAGACGGCACTGCTGACCAAGGCTTGGATTTCCACCGTGATGGGGCGGGCGCCCTCGATGGCCACGGCCAAAGCGGTGCCACTGAGCCGTGCACCTCCATCTCCGAGCAGGGCGCCGGAAGGGTCGGTCACGGGGTGCAACCCGTCTCCGCGCATTTCGAAAATCCCGATTTCCTGCGTGGACCCGAATCGGTTTTTGACCGCGCGCAGGATGCGGTAGGCGTGGTGCCGGTCTCCTTCAAACGTGAGGACCACGTCCACCATGTGCTCGAGCACTTTCGGGCCCGCGATGGCCCCTTCCTTGGTGATGTGGCCGATCAGGACCACGGGAAGCTGGAGGGGCTTGGCGGCGAGGATGAGCTCCGCCGTGGACTCACGGACCTGCGCCACCGATCCGGGCGCGCTTTCCACGCGGGGCGTGTGCAGGGTCTGGATGGAATCGACAAAGAGCAGGTCCGGCTCGTGTTCTTTGACCGCCTTGACGATGCCTTCGGTGGACGTCTCGGGCAGGATGAGCAGGTCTGGGCCCAATGCGCCCAGTCGATCCGCCCTCAGGCGCACTTGTTCCGGGCTTTCCTCACCGGAGACGTAGAGCACCTTGCCAGCCGCTTTCATCGCGGTTTGCAGGCTCAAGGTGGACTTTCCAATGCCGGGCTCGCCGCCGAGCAGCACCAAGGCACCCGGGACCAGGCCGCCGCCGAGGACGCGGTCGAATTCACCTTCGCCCGTGCCGACGCGGGCACTGGTTTGTTCGGTGTAGTCCCGCAGGGGACGGGCCTGCGCCATGCCCGCGGCCACGGCCGCCCGTTCCATGCGCGGATTGGCGCTCTCCTTGAATTCGGTGACCGTGTTCCAGGCCTTGCAGGAGGGACATTTGCCCACCCACTGCCCGGTCACGTGGCCGCAGTCGCTGCAGACGAATCGCGTGCGCGCTTTGGCCACGTTCCAATCAGCGCTGGATCATCACTGACCCCGTAAAGGTGCGGCCATTCGGCAGCGTCAGGATGTAGTAATGCGTGCCGGAGGACACGTCCCGTGCGTTCCACAGGTTGTCGTAGTTCTCCGAGTAGAAGACTTGGTTGCCCCAACGGTCGTAGACGGCGAGAATGGAACCGTCGTACTTCAGGAGTCCCTTGATCTCGAAGTTGTCGTTCTTGCCAATGGAACCTTCGGCCGTTCCCGGTGTGAAGATGTTGGGGATGGTGATCTCGCAGTTGGACCACTCCACTTGCCATTGGTAGCTCAATCCGGCGGGGGTGCAGGGGTTGTACCCCGTGCCCGTCAACAAGAGCGGGTTGTTGTAGTAGGCTGAATCGAGGAGGTTGTCGAACATGGCCTTCGTGAAGGTCAAGTCGTCCGTGTTGAGACCTGGAATTTGAATGGCGCTGC
>CBFHWV010000087.1:0-7710 GCA_965659565.1 uncultured Flavobacteriales bacterium | reverse complement strand
TCCGCTGTCGTTCTCGGCGTCCGCCGCACGCGTGCTGCCATGTCTGCTGCTGCAGGTGAGGAGGGCGCTGAAGGCGCTGAGGGCACCGAAGAAGCGGCAGAAGCCGCTGCGGAGTAATCCGCACTGAACCATGAAGTACTTGGTGGTCGGCCTCGGGAATCCCGGAGCCGAATATGCGCGCACGCGCCACAACATTGGCTTCATGGCCTTGGACGCTTTGGCGGAGGCGAATGGCGCCTCCTTCAAGGCGGATCGACTGGGCGACGTGACCCGGTGCAAGCACCGCGGTCGCCAGCTCGTCCTGCTCAAGCCGTCCACCTTCATGAACCTCAGTGGCAAGGCCGTCCGCCATTGGCTGGATGCCGAGAAGTTGGGAGTGGACCGCCTCATTGTCGTCACCGACGACATCCACTTGCCGTTCGGAACCCTCCGACTCCGCGGGAAAGGCAGCGACGGCGGCCACAACGGCCTCAAGGACATCCAAGCCGTCCTGGGCACCTCGAACTACGCCCGTCTGCGCTTTGGCGTGGGCGCTGATTTCGGGCCTGGCCGTCAGGTGGACCACGTGCTCGGTCCTTTTAGCCCTGAAGAGGAACGCCGGATGGCGGAGCGACTCGAGAAGGTGAGCGACCTGCTGCGGTCCTTTGCATTCGTGGGCCTTCAGCGCACCATGAGTGCGTTCAACAACACCTGATCAAGCGCCCGGAAAGGCGTAGAGCCCTCGTTCGCGAATGACGTCGGCAGCGGCGTCCGGCAGCAGGTAGCGGGCAGAATCGCCCTGTGCCAATGCCTCGCGGAGGTACGTGCTGGAAATGCTGATGATCGGTGCGGGGCTGAGCACGATGCGCTCCCCGTCTGGGGCCACCGTGCCGTCCGGATCGCGGTCTTCACCTTCTGCATACGCCCGGGGATACACCAGAAAACCGTACCGGTCCACCAGTTCCCGCCAACGCGCCCACTGCTGCAAGGTGCGCAGGTTGTCTTCGCCAATGATGATGCGGAAGGCCTTGTCCGGATGGCGCTTTGCGAGAAAGTCCATGGTGTGGGCAGTGTAATTGGGCCGGGGAAGCCCGAATTCGACATCCTCGGCCACCAGCCGTGGATTGTCGGCCACGCTGCGGCGCACCATCTCCAAGCGGTCCAATTCTGGCGCCAGACCCTCGGCGGCCTTCATCGGATTGTGGGGGGTGACGACAAACCACACCTCATCGAGCCCGTGGTGCGACACCATGTGTTGCGCAATGACCAGATGGCCCGTGTGGATTGGGTTGAAGGACCCGAAATACAACCCCACCTTCATGAGCGCGGCGATTCAGGTCCGAGAAAATCCAGGGTGACCCGCTGCAAGTCGGACGCGGCCGTGTCCAGGTCGCCATTGACGATCACCTCGTCAAAGTGAACGGCGCGTTCCAATTCCTGTCCGGCCTTGGCCAAACGCCGGGCGATGTCCGCTTCGCTGTCGGTGGCCCGGCCCCTGAGGCGCGCCTCGAGGACGGCCAACGATGGAGGCTGGACAAACACCGTTCGAATGTGGTCTCCCAGCAGCGCCTTGAGCCGAATGCCCCCCTCGACATCCACATCGAACATGGCGTGCCGGCCCGACGCCCAAATGGACTCCACAGCTGAAATCAGCGTGCCGTAAAACCGGCCTTCATACACCTCTTCCCATTCCAGAAAGTCACCGCGTTCCACGCGCTCTTGAAACGTGGCCGCATCGAGGAAGTGGTAGTCGACGCCATCTTGTTCAGTGCCGCGCGGGGCCCGGTTGGTGGCACTGACGCTGAAGGCGAGGTCGCCACGGTCTTCCATCAGGCGGCGGACCAGCGTCGTTTTGCCTGCGCCCGATGGGGCACAGAAGGCCATGGCCTTTCCGGTGATCCGAAAACGGTCCGATTGGAGGGGATGTTCCGCAGCGGGCATGGGGTCGCGCATCAGAGGACGTTCAGAACTTGCTCCTTGACCTTTTCCAGCTCGTCCTTCATCTGAACCACGATGCGCTGCATGCCGGCGTCCTGACTCTTGCTGCCGAGGGTGTTGATCTCGCGGCCGATTTCCTGGGAAATGAAGCCCAGTTTCTTGCCCTGTCCCGAATCGGCGTCGAGCATGTCCAAGAAGTACGTGCAATTGGCCTCGAGCCGCACCAGCTCTTCGGTCACGTCGAGCTTTTCGAGATAAAAGATGAGCTCGTGCTCAAAGCGGTTCTCGTCGATCCGGTCGCGTGGAATGTCAGCTTCAATGTGCTCGCGGAGACGGCCACGGGTTCGTGCCGTGCGGGCCTCGAGCAAGGGGGACAATTCTCCCTGCAATTCGCGGATGCGGCCAATCCGCTGGCGGAAATCCCCCTCGAGGACGGCGCCTTCCTGGGTCCGGTAGTCCACAAATTGCTCGGTCGCATCGGTCACCAAGGCGCGCAGAGCCGCCCATTCGCCCTCTTCCAACGCATCCTTGGACGCGCTCACCGCGTCAGGAAAGCGCAGGGCCGACTGCATCTTCTGAAGTTGGCCGTCGACGTGGCTGACCGGAATGCCGTTGGCCTCAAACAAGGGGGACAACTGGTCCACGTATTGCTGGATCAATCCGGTGTTGACCTCGTGGCGGACATCGGAGGCGTCGGATTCGAAGTGGATCAAGAGGTCGCTCTTGCCCCGACCCACAGCCTGACCGACCTGCTTGCGCAAGGCCATTTCGTGGGGACGAAACCGGGAAGGCATGCGCACGGACAGGTCCAATCCCTTGCCGTTCAGCGATCGGACTTCCACCGTGTATTTCCGCGCCCCAATGTGCGCCTCGGCCTTTCCGTAGCCGGTCATGGACAGGATCATGCCGCAAAATACAGCGGTGACCCCGGCCCACCGCCCACCGGATTGGGGCGGTACCTTCGCACCATGGCCGACCTCGCCACCATCCGCCGACCCGTTGACGCCGAAATGAAGGCGTTTCAAGGCCACTTCAAGGCGGCGATGAAAACCTCCGTCCCGCTGTTGGACCACATCACGCGCTACATCGTGCGCAGCCGGGGCAAGCAGATGCGCCCCTTGCTGGTCTACCTCTCCGCCGCCGCCAATGGCGAAACCCAGGAGCGGACCCACGTCGCAGCCACCCTGATCGAGCTGCTGCACACGGCCACCCTCGTGCACGATGACGTGGTCGACGCCGCCGAGACACGGCGGGGGTTCTTCTCCATCCAGGCCCTGTGGAAGTCGAAGATTGCCGTGCTGGTCGGAGACTACCTGCTCAGCCGAGGCCTCCTCATCTCCATGGACCGCGATGCCGTGGATTTGCTCCGCATCACATCCAAGGCGGTGGAAGCCATGAGCGAAGGCGAGCTGCTCCAAATCGAAAAGGCGCGCCGCCTCGACATCACCGAGGAGGTGTACTACGACATCATCCGGCGCAAGACCGCTTCCCTCATTGCCGCCTGCTGTGCGGCCGGAGCGGCCAGTGCCGGGGCCGACGAGGCCGGGGTCAAACGGATGCACGCTTTTGGCGAGGCCATGGGCATTGCCTTCCAAATCAAGGACGACCTGCTGGACTTCACGCCGACCAGCGCCACAGGCAAACCCAAGGGGGGCGACCTCAAGGAGCGCAAAATGACCCTCCCGCTCATTCACGATCTCCAGTCCAAATCCAAGGCGGACCGGAGGCGCACCATCCGGGCCATCAAGCGCAGCGCGAAAGACCCGGTGACTGCATCTCGTCTGCTCAGCGACATCCAGAACGGCCCGGGCATGGCCCATGCGGAAGCCGCCATGCGCCGCCACCGCGACGAAGCGGTGGCCCTCTTGGATGGCCTGCCGGACACGGCGGCCCGCCAATCGTTGATCGACCTGGTCGACTTCACCATTTCACGGAACACATGATGCGCTTGACCGGGCTCGCCCTCGCCATTCTGCTCGCCGCCTGCGGTGCCCCTGACCGAACAGAGACGGTCACCGAAACCTGGCCCAATGGCGCCCCCAAAGAGGTGCGCCTGACCGAAAAAGGAGTGGACGGAGTCGACGTGCAGCAGTACCACGAAAACGGCCGCATCCACGTCCGCGGCCAGTTGGTCGATGGTGTGCGTGAAGGCACCTGGAACACCTACCACGAAAATGGCAACCCCTGGAGCCAGGTGGACTACCAGCAAGGCGTCAAGGAAGGTTTGTTCCGCACATGGCACCCCAATGGCCTGCCCCACATCGAAGGCCAGCACGCCGCCGGCCAACCCACCGGGGAATGGACCTTCTTCAGCACCGAGGGTGCCGTCGTGGAGGTCCGCGACATGGCCCTGTCGAATTGAACCACGGATTGTGGGCGAATGCCCTTTGGCGCGCGCACTTGAACCGCGAACCGGAACGTTCTTTGGACCATGTCTCCAACGTGGCGCCCTTTTGCAATTGGCCTGCTCTCGGCCCTGTGGTTTTCGGTGTCCTTCTCGGCGCTGGCCGGCGCTGAGGACCAGCGCATCTACATCGAGCAATGGAAGGATGAGGCCATCCGCCAGATGTTCGAACACCGGATTCCGGCGAGCATCACCCTCGCCCAAGGCATTCTGGAAAGCGGTTCCGGGAAGAGCCAATTGAGCTTGAAGTCCAACAACCACTTCGGCATCAAGTGCCACAAGGACTGGCAAGGAGGTCGGACGTACCACGATGACGACGCCAAGGACGAATGCTTCCGGGTGTACGACGACCCGCGCGACAGCTATCGCGACCACAGCCTGTTTCTCAAAAAGAAGCGCTACGCCCCGCTCTTCGAGCTCGACATCCAAGACTACAAAGGCTGGGCAAGGGGGCTGAAACGCTGTGGCTACGCGACCAGCCCCACCTACGCCAAGGCCCTCATCGAGTTGATCGAGCGCCACGACCTCGACCGGTATGACGATGAAGGATTGGCCTGGATGCGGCGCGGCGAGATGCCCGACCGGATGGCCGTGGCGGACAACCCCGCGCGACCGAGCGATGCTGTCGAGGAGACGACCCGGGCCGTCAACCTCAGCGGCAGCCGGTTGGGGGGCATCACCGACAATGACGTGACGTGGGTGCAAGCCCGGCAAGGAGAAACCCTGGGCGACATCGCGGCCTCGATGGAATTGGCCGTCTGGCAACTCCGCAAATACAACGACCTCGATGGGGCCAAGGCGGGGACGCGGATCGCCGCGGACCGGCGGCTTTACACCCAGCCCAAACGACGGCGCGGAACACGAAACTGGCACGTCGTTCAATCCGGAGAGTCCCTGCGCACCATCAGCGATGCGGAAGCCGTCAAGCTGAAAGTCCTTCTGGCGCGGACCGGCAAGTCCGCGGATGAAGCGCTGCCTGTGGGGTTCAAGGTGCCATTGCGCTTTCCACCCAAAGAAGATGGCAGCCTGCCATGGTATGCCGGTTCCGGAGGGGGCGACTGAGCCTGTTCCACTTTACCTTGCATTCATGCCCTTCTATCAGACGCGCGGGCAGGTTCCGCACAAACGCCACACCCAGTTTCCAAAGGCCGACGGCACGCTTCACCACGAGCAGCTGTTCGGCACCATCGGGTTTGTCGGCATGAGCTCCTTGCTCTACCACCTGCACCCGCCGACCATGGTGAAGTCGGTGGGGGAACCCGTGGATGCCCGCCCGGTGGAAGGGGTGCGTGAAAACCTCACCTCGCGCCGGGTTCCGGGCTTCTCTGCACCGTCTTCGGGCCATGCGCTCGCCGCACGGGTGCCGATGATGTTCAACGCGGACTGTACGATTTCCGTGGCCCGGCCGACCGAGGCGGACCCCGCGGACCGCTTCTACAAGAATGCCGACAGCGATGAAGTGGTCTTCATCCACGACGGCGAGGGGGTGCTCGAAACGATGTTCGGCACGCTGGCCTACCGGCCCGGCGATTACCTCGTCATTCCGCGGGGTGTCATCCACCGTTGGGCCCCCGCCGAGGGGTCCGAGCAGCGCTGGTTGGTCGTCGAAAGCGCCCACCCGATCGTGACACCGAAGCGCTACCGCAACCACTTCGGCCAGCTGCTCGAGCACAGCCCGTTCTGCGAGCGGGACTTCCGCGTGCCGGAGCACGTGCCGGCTGTGGACCGCGAAGGCGACTTCCCCATCGACGTTCGCAAGGAGGGCATGATCCACACGGCGACCTATGCCCGCCACCCGTTTGATGTGGTCGGCTGGGACGGGTACCATTTCCCCTACGCCTTCTCCATCCACGATTTCGAACCCATCACCGGCCGGGTGCACCAGCCGCCGCCCGTCCACCAGACCTTTGAGACGGACGCCTTCGTCATCTGCAGCTTCTGCCCGCGGCTGTACGATTACCACCCCAAGTCCATCCCCGCCCCCTACAACCACAGCAACATCGATTCGGATGAGGTGCTGTACTACGTCGAGGGCAACTTCATGAGCCGCAAGGGCATCTCGCGCGGCGACCTGACATTGCATCCCGGCGGCATTCCCCACGGGCCCCATCCCGGCACCTACGAAGGCTCCATCGGCAAGACCGGCACCGCCGAGCTCGCCGTCATGGTGGACACCTTCCGGCCGCTGCGGTTGACCCAACAGGCCCTCGACATCGAGGACAGCGGCTACCACCAAAGCTGGCTGGGCTACACCCCAAAACAGATCCACTGAACCCTGCAATGACCATGGAACAGCAGACCCCCCAACCCGACATCGTCGTCCCCGAAGCGGAGGACTTCCTGCCGCTCCTCGGCACGGATCACGTCGAGCTTATCGTCGGAAACGCCAAGCAGAGCGCGTACTACTACATGAACGCTTGGGGCTACCAGCCGCTGGCCTTCAAAGGGCTCGAAACCGGGAGCCACGACAGCGTGAGCTACGTCCTGCGCCAAGACAAAATCACGCTCGTTCTGACCACGCCGCTGGTGGCGGACGGACCGCTCAACGACCACCTGAACCGCCATGGCGATGGCGTCAAAGCTGTGGCCCTCTGGGTCGACGACGCCGAAAAGAGCTGGAAGGAGACCACGTCGCGGGGCGCTGTGAGCGCCTTTGCCCCGGAAACCCGTGAGGACGGAGACGGAAAGGTCGTGTTGAGCGGCATCGAGACCTATGGTGACACCATCCACGTCTTTGTAGAGCGCAAGGCCTACAACGGCATTTTCCTGCCGGGCTACCAGGCGTGGAACCCCGCAGGTGGTGCCGATTCCGTAGGTCTGAAGTACATCGACCACATGGTCGGCAATGTCGGCTGGGGCGAGATGAACACCTGGTGCGAGTTCTACGCCAAAGTCATGGGCTTTGCCCAGCTCGTCTCCTTTGACGACAAGGACATTTCGACGGAGTACACCGCCTTGATGTCCAAGGTGATGAGCAATGGGAATGGGCGAATCAAATTCCCCATCAACGAGCCGGCGGAAGGGCGCAAGAAGTCGCAAATCGAAGAGTACATCGATTTCTACCAAGGCGCTGGGGTCCAGCACATCGCCGTGGCCACCGACAACATCATCCACACCGTGACCGAGCTGCAAGCGCGCGGCATTGAGTTCCTCCAAGTGCCGGGCACCTACTACGACACCGTACTCGACCGGGTGGGCGAGATCGACGAAGACCTCGCTCCCTTGCGCGACCTCGGCATCCTGATCGACCGCGACGACGAGGGGTACTTGCTGCAGATCTTCACGAAGCCCGTGGTGGACCGGCCGACGATGTTCTTTGAGATCATCCAGCGAAAGGGCGCCCAGAGCTTCGGAAAAGGCAACTTCAAGGCGCTCTTCGAAGCCATTGA
>CBFHWV010000086.1:0-7796 GCA_965659565.1 uncultured Flavobacteriales bacterium | reverse complement strand
GTACAGGCGAATCTGGATGCCTTCTTTCTCGGCAGCGCCCGGAAACTTGCCGAGAAAGAAGGCATCCAGATTCGCCTGTACTCCATCATCTACCAGGCCATCGAAGAGATGAAGGAGGCCATGGAGGGCCTGCTGTCCGCCAAGATCGAGGAGCGCATCGTCGGCACCGCCGAGATCCGCGAGACCTTCAAGATTTCCAAGGTGGGCACGATTGCCGGTTGCTTCGTGACCGATGGCACCATCCACCGGAACCATGGCATTCGCGTGATCCGCGACGGCATCGTGGTGTACACCGGTGAACTCGGATCGCTCAAGCGCTTCAAGGACGATGCGAAAGAGGTCAAGAAAGGCTTGGAGTGCGGTCTGAACGTGGACAAGTTCAACGACATCAAGGTGGGCGACGTCATCGAAGCCTACGAAGAAGTCGAAGTGAAGCAGACCCTCGAGGACTGATTCTGTGCCGGTGGAGCTGACCAGCAAGCTGCCCCATCTGGGGACCACCATTTTCACGGAAATGTCCGCCTTGGCCAACCGCCACGGTGCGGTCAACGTGTCTCAAGGGTTCCCGGACATTCCCCCGCCCGAGGGCTTGGTGCAGGCCGCCGTCCAGGCCCTGCGTTCCGGGGTACACCAGTACGCCCCCATGGCCGGCCGGCCAGACTTGCGGGAGTGGATTTGTGCCCACCACGCCTCCCGCCATGGTGCGGCCTATGATGCCAGCTCCGAATGCACAATCGGTGCCGGGGCGTCCTCCTTGCTCTTTGCCGCCATCACCGCTTTGGTCCATCCCGGAGACGAAGTGGTCGTTCAAACCCCGGCCTACGACCTGTATGCACCAGGTGTCGAGCTCGCCGGTGGCCGCCTCATCGAAGTGCCCCTGCTGGGACCACACGGCACGTGGGACGTGGACGCCCTGCTCGGCGCCATCCACGATCGGACGCGGCTGGTCATCCTCAACACCCCGCACAACCCCACCGGTTCGGTTTGCCCACCGGGCTTCCTCGACGCGTTGGCCGATCACCTCGAAGACAAGCCCGCCCTGGTGCTGTCTGACGAAGTCTATGGCCCCATCGTCCACGACGGCCGGGAGGAGGTGTCGTTGGCCGCCCACCCCATTTTGCGCCACCGCGGGCTCGCCTTTGGCAGCTTTGGCAAGCTCCTCCAAGTGACCGGCTGGAAAATCGGATGGGCCGTCGGGCCGGCCGCTCTGACCGCCGAGCTGCGCAAGGTCCACCAGTACGACGTGTTCTCCACGGGTGCCCCCCTCCAGGCCGCCCTGGCCTCCTTCCTGCCGACCGCCGAAGGGCGCGGCCACCTTGAAGGGTTGCCCGCGATGTACCAAGCGAAGCGCGACCATTTCTTGGCGGGCCTCCAAGGCACAGCCTGGGAATGGACCCCGGCAGCAGGGGGCTTCTTCCAGGTGTTGGATGCCCGGAACCTCGTCGATGGAGAGGACGGCCATTGGGCCCGGGAGTGGACCCGCACCCATGGCGTGGCCACGATTCCCATGTCCGCCTTCTTTGACCCGCCGACCCCGCAACTGCGCATCTGTTTCGCCAAAGAGGACGCCACACTCGATACCGCCATCGAACGGTTGCGCCATATTGCGGCCGACCATGTCCGCTGAACTCCGCATCGTCGGTCTCCAAACCGACCTCCACTGGCGCAATCCCGACGCCAACCTCGCGCACTTCGACGCCCTGTTGGCGACCATCTCTGCTGGGTCATGCGATGTCGTGGTCTTGCCCGAAATGTTCACCACCGGCTTCAGCTGGCCTCCGCTGGACCCCACCGACGGGCCCGGCAGCGACGTGGCGTGGATGCAGGCCTGGGCCAACCGCTTGGGCGCCGCCATTGCGGGCAGCGTGGCCTGTATGGATGCGGAAGACCATCCCCGCAACCGCTTCTGGTTCATCCCACCAACCGGGGAAGGTTCCCCCGCTTTTTACGACAAGCGGCACCTCTTCACCCTCGCCGGCGAGCACGACCACTTCAAAGCGGGGGACCAGAGGGTCGAAGTCGAATTCCGCGGATTCCGAATCCTGCTGCAAGTCTGCTACGATTTGCGCTTCCCGGTCTTCGTGCGCAACGACCGCCCTGAACCGTATGACCTGGCCATCTACGTGGCCAATTGGCCCGAAACCCGGTCCGCAGCCTGGCGCACCCTCCTACAGGCCCGGGCCATCGAGAACCAATGCTTCGTGGTCGGCATCAACCGGTCTGGAACCGACGGCAATGGGCACCGCTACGCCGGGGACAGCCTCATGGCCGACTTCGCCGGTGCGCTGCTCGCCGATGCCGGTGGCGATGGCCAGCCGGCCACACTCGAGGCCACACTCCGCCGAGAAGAGATGATGGCGTTCCGCCGGAAGCTGCCGTTCCTGGAAGATGCGGACGCCCGCAAGGGTTGATCAGGATGCAGACCGCAGGATGCGGTCCATCGCCCTCACTTGAAGGCGTTCTCGCCGGTGATGTCGAGGCCGGTGATGAGCAAGTGGATGTCGTGCGTGCCCTCGTACGTGATCACGGACTCCAAATTCATCATGTGGCGCATGATCGGGTACTCTCCGGTGATGCCCATGCCGCCCAGCACCTGGCGCGCCTCACGGGCGATGTTGATGGCGACCTCGACGTTGTTGCGCTTCGCCATGGAGATCTGTGCGCTCGTGGCTTTGCCTTCGTTGCGGAGCTGGCCGAGACGGAGGGTCAACAGCTGGGCCTTGGTGATCTCGGTGATCATCTCAGCGAGCTTCTTCTGCTGCAACTGGAAGCCCGCGATGGGACGTCCGAACTGCTCGCGCTGCTTGGCGTAGCGCAAGGCGGTGTCATAGCAATCGAGGGCGGCACCGATGGCGCCCCACGCAATGCCGTAACGCGCGCTGTCGAGGCAGCTCAGCGGACCTCCGAGACCGGAGCGGCCTGGCAGGATGTGCGACTTGGGCACCTTGACGTCCTCGAAGATGAGCTCGCCGGTGTCGGAAGCGCGAAGGCTCCACTTGCCGGTCATCTTGGGCGTGGAGAACCCTTCCATGCCACGCTCTACCACGATGCCATGGATGCGGCCCTCCTCGTTCTTGGCCCAGACCACGGCGATGTCTGCGAAAGGTGCGTTGGAAATCCAAAGCTTGGCGCCGTTGAGGATCACGTTCTCCCCGTCACCGGCGTCCTTGAAATTGGTGACCATGCCCCCGGGGTTGGAGCCATGGTCTGGCTCGGTGAGGCCAAAGCAGCCCATCATCTCGCCGGTGGCGAGCTTGGGCAGATACTTCATCTTCTGCTCCTCGGAACCATACTTCCAGATGGGGTACATCACGAGCGAACTCTGCACGGAGGCTGTACTGCGGAGGCCGCTGTCGCAGCGCTCGAGCTCCTGCATGATGATGCCGTAGGAAATCTGGTCCAAACCTGCACCGCCGTATTCCTCCGGGATGTAGGGACCAAAGGCACCGATGGCACCCAGTCCCGGCAGCAGGTGCTTGGGGAAGACCTGCGTCTCGGCAGCATCTTCGATGATGGGGCTGACCTCCTGCTTGACCCAAGCGCGGGCCGCATCGCGGATCAACTTGTGCTCCTCGGTGAGGAGATCGTCCATCATATAGTAATCGTGACCCTGGTACAGGTCGGTCTTCACGGAACCCATGTTCATGGAGCAAAAATACAACGCCGCCCATCGTACACTTGATTCCCCATGGACCGGGAACCCACATCCAACCGGAAATTTGTCACCGCCTCGGCCACCATTGACGGCGACCGGGATGGCCTGCGCCTGCAAGAAGCCCTCGTGGGGCTGTTCCCGGATTGGTTGCCCAGTCGGAAATCCTGCCGAAAGGCGCTGGACCGCGGCGACGTGCAGTGCAATGGCGCCGCCGCCGGAACCGCCCTTTTCGTGCGAACAGGTGACCGAATTGCATACTGTCCCTTGTCCATCACGCCGCCCGACCCCGGTCCCAATGCCCCCCGTCATCTCCACGTCCACCGGGCCGACGGCGCGGACTACGCCTTGGTCTGGAAGCCGGCAGGCCTGGCCACCAGTGGGCCTGGCCACTTCAATTTGGCGGGGGTCATGGCGCACCAAGCGCGGTCCGGGTTGCCCGAGGAACGCGCCGCCTTACGTCCGTTGCAGGCCGACGGCATGCCCTACCCGCGCCCCGTTCACCGGCTGGACCGGGCAACCTCAGGCTGGGTTTGCCTCGCTTTGACATTGCGCGCCGCCCAATCGCTGGGACAGGCCTTCGCCGAGCGACAGGTCCAGAAGCGCTACCTCGCCTTGGCCAGTGGCCGTGTGCTGGATGGCCATGCCGACACCCCATTGGATGGCAAAACCGCCCGCACCCATTGGAAGGCCCTGGGCCACGGCGCCCTCCCTGTGCACGGAGAAGCCACATTGCTCGAGGTCTCGCCCACCACTGGGCGCACACACCAAATCCGCCGGCACCTCGCCGGCCTCGGCCATCCGCTCGTCGGCGAAGACGCCCACAGCGCCCCAGGAATCGGGTTGAAAGAAGCCCCGCGCTACACGGGACATGGGCTGTTCTTGTGCGGCATCGGCCTGGCCATTCCGCCCGGGCCTCACGGACCCGCCTGCGATGTGGTGGCCCCCGTCCCCCGCAAATACAAGCGCATCCGCTGGGCGGCTCATGCCCTCCAGCAGCATGGCTTCTCGTGATCAGACCGTGGCCTCGTAGCCTTCGTCCACCAGCAAACCCGGCTGCTGGTAAGCGGTCACCGCCAAGTGATCCGCCCGCTCGTTCATGGGGTTGCCGGCATGTCCCTTGACCCAGTCAAACCGGACCTTGTGGCGCCGATAGACCTTCAGGAACCGCTGCCACAAATCGGGGTTTTTCTTGCCTTTGTAGCCCTTCTTTTCCCAATTGAAGACCCACCCCTTCTGGACGGCGTCAATGACGTATTTGCTGTCGCTGACCACCCAGCATTCGGTGCCATCCCGCTTGAGGGCCTCCAAGGCCACGATCACGGCGAGCAATTCCATGCGGTTGTTGGTCGTCAACCGATACCCCGCCGTCAGCTCCTTTCGGCGGCCGCCCCACTGCAGGATCGCCCCATAACCGCCGGGCCCGGGATTGCCCGAGGCACCGCCATCGGTGTGGATGACGACGGGATCAGCCATGGGCCTGAAAGAGCTGTGCAGCGTTGGCCGAAAACAGTTTGACGGCGATGGCGAGCAGGATGATGCCGAACACCTTTTGCAGCACCGCGATGCCCCCTTCGCCCAAAGCCCGCTCGATGCGGCCCGTCAACCGGAGCACCAAATAGACGAGCGCCATGTTGACCAAGATGGCAATGGCGATGTTGATGGCCGCGAATTCGGCCCGCAGGGAAATGATCGACGTCATGCTGCCCGCGCCCGCAATCAGGGGAAAGGCCACCGGGACGATGGTCGCCGTTTTCATCGATTCCGCACTCTGCTTGAAGAGGGTGATCCCCAGGATCATCTCCAAGGCCATGAAGAACATCACGATGGATCCCGCCACGGCAAAGGAATTGACGTCGATGCCGAGGAAATTGATGACGCCTTCGCCGAGAAACAGAAACGCCAACATGATGCCCAGCGCCACGATGCTCGCCTTTTCAGCGTGAATGTCCCCGGCCTTTCGCTTGATGTCGAGAAGGAAGGGGATGGATCCAACAATGTCGATCACGGCGAACATCACCATGGTCGACTTGAGGAGTTCGGTCCAGTTCAGCTGCATGTCGGTGGGGTCAATCCGTCGCCGGGTTTGGCAAGGATAGCGATTCCCGGATGGCGCGCAAGACCTGTGGCGCGTAGTGTTGCACTTCGAGTTGGCGAACTTTTTCCGCGATGCTGTCCGGTGTGTCCGCGTCGGTCAGGGCGACGTCCGCCTGGAAGAATGGGGCACCTGTGTCGTAGTCGGCATCGACCCAATGCAACGTAATGCCGGTGCGGCTGACCTCTCCAGCGCGGAGGGCCCGGTGTACGGCCTCATGAACATGGTGGCCGTACATGCCTTTGCCCCCGAATGCCGGCAACAGCGAGGGGTGCAGGTTGAGCATGCGGCCGGCGAACGCCGTCACCAATTCGTCCGGCACCTTCATCAGAAACCCCGCCAACGCGACGAAGTCCACGCCCGCCTCTGCCATCCGCGCCGTCACGGCACCGGACAGCAATTCCGCGCGGCCGAAGGTCCACGTGGGCACCTCCAAAGCCACCGCGCGTTGCAGTGCCCCAGCACCGGCACGGTTCGAGGCCAGCAAGACCACTTCCACATCGGTCGAGGCTTGCGCAGCCGCGATCAGCCGCTCGGCGTTGGTCCCCGACCCGCTGGCCAGGATGGCCACTTTGGCCATGGCGTTGTCCATCAGGGTTGGGCGTCCGGGTCGAAGACAGGCGGGTCCGAGAACTGACCGCGCTGACGGTCTGAATTGTCCTTGCGGATCTGCTTCATGCGGGCCGCCACAGCTTGTACTTCCTCATCGTCTGGCAAGGCGTCCTCCAAGGCACCCGAGATGCGCTGGGTGACAGCCATGGCCACTTGGATGCTCTGGTCCGATGCGAAATAGCGCTCGTCATCCAGGCGAATGAAGTAATCCATGTCGTCGGCCAACTGCGTGAAGAGCTCGGTGCCCACGGCTTTGGCAAGCGCTGCGGCCTCCGCCTGCTGGGCCTCGGAAAGTTGGGGGTCTTCAGCCAGGCCCGCGAGCAACTCCACCACAGGGAGGACCACCCGGGTGTACGGCACGTTGTGGGATGGCGTGGCCTCCAACATCTTCTCCAGGACCTCCAAGCCCTGATCCGACGCGCCACTTCGGATGAACCCGTCCGCGAGGTTGGTCAGCTGCAACCGGATGTTGGTCGCCATCCGGCGGTTGTTTTCATCCATGTAGATCTCGTCCTCGGCGTCCATGCCGCCCCATTGGAACTTCTCCATCACGTTGGTGTACATGATGTCCTTGGCAATGCCGACGGGCTGGCCCCCACGGGATCCGTATTTGACCGGAACCAACCGCCATGCCAAGCCTTCCAAGCGGAAGTAATCCTGCAGGCCGACATAGCTGTCGGGGCCGATGGTCACCGCGAAGTACACCGGGCGCTCCCAGTTGTTGTTTCGGAGGATCTCCATCACCATGAACTGGTTCTTCAAGACGTACTGGCGCGGCGTACCGTTGCCATCCGTGATGGTCCACTCCAGCGCGTCCACCATCAGGTCCACCTCCTCGGGCAGCACCAATCCAGAGCCCACCGCAAAGGCGCTGTCCACCGGAACGCGGAAGCTGTTGGACGGCAAGTGGGCGTACTTCCGGCCCCCTCCGTAGTCCACCAAGTCACCGTCGTCCAAGGCTTGGCGCATGGCGGTCTCGATGTCGACGTACGGCGCGTTCGGGTTGGCCGGCGGGTCCATCAGCACGATGTCCCGGGTCCCCTGGCGGTATTGCTCCTCCCCCATGCGAATCGGCACGGGCGCACTGTCGTAGGCGCGGCGCTTCATCTGCTCGACGTACCAGTCGGTGTTGAGCAAGCTGAGGTTGACAATGCGCACGTCAGTGCGGTATCCCTCCACCTCTTGGACATACCAGAGCGGGAAGGTGTCGTTGTCGCCATTGGTGAACAGGATGGCGTTGGGTGCCAGGCTGTCGAGGTAGTTCTTGGCCATGTCGACCCCCGTCCGGCGGCGAGCACGGCTGTGGTCATCCCAACCTTCGGCCCCCATTTGCAAGGGCACCAGAAGCAAGAGTCCGGAGAACACGGCCGCATTCAACCCCTCATTGCCAGAACGCCCCAGCGCAAAGGCCAATCCCAACAGCACGGCCGACAGGGC
>CBFHWV010000085.1:0-7957 GCA_965659565.1 uncultured Flavobacteriales bacterium | reverse complement strand
TCCGACGGTGTGCCGCGTCCATAGGCTTCAGGGTTGCCCCATCGGTACAGCAGGTCTCCCGCAGGACCGGCGGCCTCCTCAGAGGAGGTGTTGTGGTCGAGGATGTAGAACTCGTTCCAATTCCGGGAATTCAGGATGAGCTGGTCGAGTTCGGGGTGGTAGGTGACCGCATTGCAATGGAACCAGTCGCCACCGTTGGGTCCACCGGGGAATCCGCCGCCGGACACAGCGGCGTAGTTGACGTCGAACCGCTGGATGTGGTCGGCTGGATCTCCGTAGTTCGGAAGGTCGGGCGACACGTCTTGGACCAAGTGGTCCCAGGCGTGCCATTCCCACACGATGTCCCCTCCTGATGTGCCGTTGGGGTCGATTTCCAACAGGGTGGGGGGCCAAAGTGGGCTGTCATCATCACCCAGCCTTCCCGCAGCGGCCGCCTCCTCTGGACTCTTGTATTCCCATGCCAGCACAACCACGTGCCCATTGGGCAGCCACGCCATGTCGTGGTGGTGGTGCAGGGTGTCATTGGCCACATCCACACTCCACACGAGGTCGCCTTCCCAAGAAAACCGCTCGATGCGACCGCCCATGCCGCCCCCATTGAAGACGTTGCTCGATTGGCGGCATGTCCGCAGCAGGGATCCATCCTCGAGCAAGTAAGCCGACTCGCCCGCGCGGAATTCGCTGTCCCATTGCTGGATGATGCGGCCGCAGTTGTCGATGAGGTGGGTACGTGTGGCTCCCGTTGGGGCCACGAGGGTGTAGCCGTCAAAAGCGTCGGCGCTGTTGGACAACAGGCCGACGGTCTGCCCGCAGACGTTGAGTGCGGCGCCGACGAGGAGGCAAAGAAGGGTGTGCTTCATGTCGCAAAAGACGTGCGAAGCCGCCAAAAGGTTGGTTCCCGGGGTGACATGGGTTGTACTTTTCGCCCCCCATGGGTGTGGAAATCAAGAACAAAAAGGCGGCGTTCAGCTATTTCTTGACCGACCAATACACGGCTGGAATCCAGCTTCAGGGGACGGAAATCAAGAGCATCCGGGCGGGAAAAGCGAGCATCGTGGAAGCCTATTGCAGGTTCCAAGGGGATGAATTCTACATCTTCAACATGCACATCGAGATGTACGACCATGCCGGCTACGTCACCCATGAGCCGAGGCGCATCCGCAAGTTGCTTCTCAAGCGGACGGAGCTGACCAAATTGCAGCGGAAACTCCGCGATGTGGGGGTGACCGTGGTCCCCACGCGGTTGTTCATCTCCGACAGTGGCTATGCCAAGTTGGACATCGCTGTGGCCAAGGGCAAGAAGCTCGTCGACAAGCGGAACACCATCAAAGACCGCGATCAGGCGCGGGATTTGGACCGAAGACGGGGGTGAAGCTCAGGCCGTGGCGCCTGTGGTTTGCAGCGACAACTTGTACTGTTCCTGGAAGGAGGTCCAGTCCCAGAGGAAGTGCTGCAGGATGTCCTCCATTTGCATCAAGAAGCGCGGGTTCGGGACGCTCAACGACCGGAAGTACTCCTCTTGGCATTCGTTCAGGCCATATTCGAGGTAGACCCCGCGGGCCATGGCGCTCAAGGTCTTTTTGGAGGGGCGGTTCGAGCTCACCATCCGTTTGCGAACGGCGTCAATCTTGGTGAAGATTTGGTCGCTCGGCAGTCCCAGCTCCTTGGACAACTCGGCCAAGATGGCGCGGGTCAGTGCCTGTTCTGATTCACCTTCGAAGAATTGGGGGATGAACTCCAAGTTGCCCGCCAGAACGACCAACAGGAACGGAGCCGCCTCTCCTTCATCGATGTGCGGAGGGCGTTCGAAGTGGGGGGATTCCCGGATGAGGCCGGCGACGTCGGGCCACGCGTCTTCGACGCTGTCGAGTGTGGCGTGCACGAACAGGCGCGCCACTTCGTCCGTCTTCAGTCTCTTTTTGCCCCAGTTGAACAGCATGACTCAGGTTCGCGTCAAAGCTATTCGCCGATTCGTCGGACTCTTCTGACATGCCGAGGGGGCGTGTCAACAGCTTTATCAACATCTTTGCGCGCCATGAGCCAAGTCCCCCTCGGAACCCGCCTGTATCGATCCGTCATTCGGCCCCTCGCCTTTGGCATGGACCCCGAGCGCGCGCATTACCGCACCATGGGGTTGTTCGGATTTGGCCTGTCTTTGCCCATTGTAGGACAGGCCTTGAGGCGGTCGATGAATCCCAAGGCGGTCAGTGCCGATGGGGTGGAGGTGGCCGGTTTGACGTTTCCCCATCGGGTGGGATTGGCTGCGGGGTTCGACAAGGATGGTCGGTGGCTGCATGAGCTGAATGCGATGGGGTTCGCCTTTGTGGAGGTCGGCACGGTCACGCCGAAGCCGCAACCCGGAAATCCGAAGCCCAGGCTTTTTCGACTGAAGGAAGATCGTGGCCTCATCAATCGGATGGGGTTCAACAACGGAGGACTCGATGCCTTGATTGAGCGCCTCAAGCGGCGTCCCGACGGACTCATCGTGGGCGGCAACATCGGCCGCAACAAAGTGACGCCCAACGAGCGCGCGGCAGACGATTACCAGGCCTGTTTTGTCGGGCTGCATCCCCACGTGGATTATTTCGCGGTCAACGTGAGCTCGCCCAACACGCCTGGGCTCCGCGAGCTGCAGGACCGGGCGCCCCTGACCGCCCTGCTCCAGCGCCTGCAGGAGCACAACCGGGCGCAGGCCGTCCAACGGCCGGTCTTCCTCAAAATCGCACCGGACCTGACCGATGCACAACTCGATGACATTGTGGCCCTCGTCGCAGACACGGGCATCGACGGCGTGATCGCCACCAACACCACGATTTCCAGGGATGGACTGCAGACCCCAGCATCGCAAGTGGAGGCCATCGGGGCCGGTGGCTTGAGCGGGGCGCCGGTCCGGAAGCGGAGCACGGAGGTGGTCCGCTACCTGCGCGAGCGGGGGGATTTCGCCATCATCGGCGTCGGGGGCATTGAAGACGGGGCTTCTGCCCAGGAAAAAGTGCAGGCCGGGGCCGACTTGGTCCAAGTCTACAGCGGCATGGTGTACACCGGCCCGGGCATCGTGCGCGACTGCCTCAACGGGCTCCGCTGAGACCGGCCACCATCACCAGTTGAATTCGGAGCGGTGTCCAGCCCGCTCGAGTCGGATGCCTTTTTCGGTGCGGTGCACCGTGGCCGCTTCGTGGTGCGCGTCGTGCTCCAGCAGCAAGGTCCAGTGCTCGCGTTCGGCACAGGTCAGGATGCGTTCCTTCTCCGCGACCGTGAGGAGCGGGCGGGTGTCATACCCCATGACCCACGCGGAGGGGATGTGGGTGGTGGAGGGCAACAGGTCGGCGGTAAAGAGCGCCTTGCGGTCGCCCTGTTTGATCAGGGGCAACATCTGGCTCTCGGTGTGGCCATCGACAAACAGGACGTCGAGGTCCTCAAATCCGGGGATTGGCCCGCGGGTGTCCGTGGTGCCTTCTTCGCGCGGAACGAATTGGAGCTGTCCCGACGCCTCAATGGGGTGGATGTTCTCCTGCAGGAAGCTGGCTTTCTCCCGGGGATTCGGGTTGTTGGCCCACGCCCAGTGGCGCTCGGTGCTCCAGTAAGTAGCGCGGGAAAAGGCGGACTCGAAGCGCTCCGGATCGTCCTGTCTGCGGCGGATGGCCCCGCCACAATGGTCGAAATGGAGGTGGGTCAGGAAGACGTCGGTGATGTCGTTGCGCTCGAAGCCCAGGGCGTTCAGCTGGGCGTCGAGGTCCTCGTTTCTCGGGGCGTAGTGGCCAAAGAACTTCTCGCCTTGTTTGTCGCCCATGCCGCAATCGACCAACATCAAGCGGTCGCCGTTCTCGATCAGCAGGGAGCGCAGGGCCCAGTCGCAGCGGTTGCGCTCATCGGTGGGGTGGTTCTTGGACCAGAGCGGCTTGGGCACAACGCCAAACATGGCGCCTCCGTCGAGCTTGAAAAATCCGTGGGTGACCGTGTGCAGGTTCATGCCGACAAGGTAGGTCCGCCCCACGGCGCGCCGTATTTTTGGCCTTTGCCGGAGCGCAACATGTCCGATTCAGCCACCCTCAACGCCATCAGCCCGATTGATGGCCGTTACCGCCGCCACACCGCCCCCCTTGCCGCCTACTTCTCCGAAGCCGGCTTGATCCAGTATCGGGTGCGGGTGGAAATCGAATACCTCATCGCCCTGCACGGCGTCGGATTGCCCCAGCTGCCGGCACTGACCGAGACGCAGGTGGAGGGGCTGCGTCACATCTACATCGCTTTTGGTGAGGCAGATGCGCAAGCCGTCAAGGACATCGAGCGCACCACCAACCACGACGTCAAGGCCGTCGAATATTTCATCAAAGACAAATTGCCGGCCCTGGGATTGAGTGACCGCGCGGAATTTGTGCATTTCGGGTTGACCTCTCAGGACGTCAACAACACCGCCATTCCGCTGTCGATGATGGAGGCCACCACGGATGTCCTCTTGCCCTTGCTTCAGCAAACGCGGGAAGACCTCAACGCCCTGGCCGAAGAATGGAAGGCCGTCCCGATGTTGGCCCGCACCCACGGTCAGCCGGCCAGCCCGGTCACGCTCGGCAAGGAGTTGTCCGTGTTCGTGGAGCGTTTGGACCACGCCATCGCCCAATTCGAGGCGGTGCCGTTTGCCGCCAAATTTGGCGGAGCCACGGGGGGATTCAACGCCCACCACGTGGCGTATCCCGAGACCGATTGGCATGCTTTTGCCGACCAGTTTGTTTCCGAAGAGCTCGGATTGCACCGCAGCCACCCCACCACGCAGATCGAGCATTACGATTACCTGGCCGCCTGGTGCCATGCCCTCGAGCGCATTCACACCATCCTGATCGACCTCGATCGAGATGTCTGGCACTACATCAGCCTGGATTACTTCAAGCAGCGGGTCGTGGAAGGGGAGGTCGGTTCTTCCGCCATGCCCCACAAGGTCAACCCCATCGATTTTGAGAATTCCGAGGGCAATCTCGGTGTCGCCAATGCGCTGCTCGCACACTTGGCCGCCAAGTTGCCCATCAGCCGGTTGCAGCGCGACCTGACCGACAGCACCGTGCTGCGCAACGTTGGTGTGCCGGTGGGCCACAGCGTCATCGCCCTCATGTCGCTCCGCAAGGGCCTCGGCAAGCTGGTCCTCAACGAGGCCCGCATCGCGGCCGACCTCGAGGCCCAGTGGGCTGTGGTGGCGGAGGCCATTCAAACGGTCCTCCGGCGCGAAGGGGTGGAAAAGCCCTACGAGCTGCTCAAGGCGTTGACGCGGGGCAAGGCCGGCATCGACGCCCCCGCCATCTCCACCTTCATCCATGGCCTTCCCGTCTCCGACCAGGTCAAGGCTGAATTGGCGGCCATCACACCGCACAACTACATCGGCACGACCGGCGCATGAGGCGGTTTGGAGACCTGTTCAAGCTCGTCCTCCGGTACCGCCTGAACTTGGTGGGGAACATCGCGTTCAATGCGCTTGGGTCCGTCCTGTCGTTGTTCACCTTTCTGGCCATCGTGCCGTTTCTCCGCATCTTGTTTCGAACCGGTGCAGCCCCGGACGCATCCGATTCCGATGGCGGCCAGGCGGACGCCCTGTTTGCCCGGCTGTCCCAGTCGTTGGATGCCTTTGTGGCGGCGCGTGGCGCAGAGCAGGCCTTGTTTCTCATGTGCGGCGCGATTGCGGTCCTCGCCCTCGTCAAAAACAGCGTCACCTACCTGAGTTTTTACAGCCTCGCCACCATCCGTACGGGGGTGGCCCGGGATCTCCGAAACCAGCTGTTTGACCGCATCCTCGCCTTGCCGGTCGGGTACTTCACGGAGCAGCGCAAGGGCGACTTGATCAGCCGAATGACCAACGACCTCATGGAGGTGGAGTTCAGTGTCATCGGCACGTTGGAGGTCCTGTTCAAGGCCCCGATCATGATTCTGCTGTCGCTCATCACCCTGTTTGCGATCAGCTGGGAACTCACCTTGTTTGCCTTGGTCTTCATGCCCATTGCGGGTGTGGTCATCTCGCGCATCGCCACCGCCCTGAGGGGGGCGGCAGGCCGCGGAAAGGAGCGGCTCGGGGCGCTCATCAGCCGGCTGGAGGAGACGCTCGGCGCCATGGTGGTTGTGAAGGCCTTTGACGCGGCTCCGCGTTTTCGGGCGCGGTTTGCCGAGCACAATGAGGGCTACTTCAAGTTGATGCGGCGGCTCTACAAGCGCGAGTACCTCAGTTCTCCAGTCAGCGAATTCGTGTCCATGACCGTCATCGCGGTTCTTCTTGGTGTGGGGGGGCGCCTGGTGTTGCGCGGAGAAGGGCTCGAAGGGGAGCTGTTCATCGGCTATCTCGTGGTGTTCAGTCAGATCATCCCGCCAGCGCGTTCGCTCAGCGATGCCCTGTTCAAGGTGCAAAAGGGCGCGGCTTCACTGGATCGCCTCGATGAGGTCCTGAAGGCTGAAGTGACCGTGCAAGAGCCGGAGGAGCCGGTGGAATTCAAATTCGAGCAGGCCCTGCGTTTCGAGCAGGTCGAATTTGGCTACCCCGGAGCGACCACGCCGGCATTGAATGGGTTCAGTTTGGACATCGCCAAGGGCGAAACAGTGGCCCTCGTGGGGGCCTCCGGCAGTGGCAAGACCACGGTGGCGCGCATGCTGTTGCGCTTGTATGACCCTGGCGCGGGCAGCGTTCAGGTGGATGGCGTGGACCTTCGAAGGTTGCGCACCGGCGATTTGCGGCGCCACATCGGATTTGTAACGCAGGACCCGCTCTTGTTCAACGACACGGTGGAAGCCAACATCGCCTTGTTTGACCCGGCTCCGGATGCCGAACGGATTGCGGCGGTATCCGAGGTGGCCCATGCGCGCGAATTCATCGAACAGCTGCCGAAGGGCGGGCTGACCCCCATCGGAGATGGCGGTGGCCGTCTGTCCGGTGGACAACGTCAGCGCCTGGCCATCGCACGCGCATTGTACCACGACCCGCCCATCCTGGTCCTCGACGAGGCGACCAGTGCGCTCGATGCCGAAGGAGAGCGGCTCGTCCAAGCTGCCATTGAGCGCGTCATGGAAGGGCGCACGGCGCTGGTCATTGCGCACCGGCTGTCCACCGTGCGACGGGCGGACCGGATCGTGGTCATGTCCGAGGGGCGCATCGCAGAAATGGGCAGCCACGAGGCGCTCATGGCCCAGAAAGGCGTTTACCATGGAATGGTGGCCCTCCAGCAGTTGGAAGGGTGACCAGGGTCACCGACGAAAGGGGGGCGTGGCTCCTACTTTCGCCACGTGAAGCGCCTTCGTCCCACCTTGGTCAATGTGTTGTTGAACCGCTGTCCGGCCTGCCAGGAGGGGCGGTTGTTCGAGGTTCGGAATCCGTATCGGCCGAAGACCATCAATGCCATGCACCCGACGTGCCCTGTGTGCAAGGCGGACTTTGAGCGTGAGCCCGGCTTCTATTTCGGAGCGGCCTACGTGAGCTATGCCTTGACGGTGGCCTTGTGGGTGGCGGTGCTGGTTGCCCTCTACACGTTTGGCGCATTGGGGTGGATCACCTTCACCGGTTTTTTTGATCAACCCGAAGTGTTTCTGATCACCGGCATCATTACGCTGGTGCTCTTGTTGCCCCCCCTTCAACGTTTGAGCCGGTCCATTTGGATCCACATGTTTCTGCGGTTCGGGGACCGGGGCGGGATGTCCGAAGAAGGCCAGGCCTGAGGCCGCGACTTCGCGTCGATTGCAAAACGCCTGAAAATGGAAAGGGTCCTCGCGTTCGAGGACCCCTTCGTTTCACCAAATCGCCTGTTCCCTTGCGGGAGCGGCTGTAACCAAAACCGTTTCCCTATACCGGAGCGGGTCCTCTGGGGTTACGCTTCATCGAAAAAAAAATGAAGCAAAGGATGTATGTGGTTCATATACAAGGTGTTGAGTTCAAAAATATTTTATCGAAATCCCCGAGGTGCACTGGTGGGTGGGCCTCCAATCCGCCCAAAGA
>CBFHWV010000084.1:5954-7995 GCA_965659565.1 uncultured Flavobacteriales bacterium | reverse complement strand
GGCCTCTCGAACGGATTCGGGCGCCATGGCATAGGGGGCGAACTGGGGGTTGTTGGACACCATGAGCAGGTCGCCTTCTTCATCGAGGCGGTTCTCCACACGTTTGAAGACCAGGCCGTCCTCACGGGTCACCACGATGTAGGGTCGGCCACCGCCCACTTGGTCCAACCGCTCGACAAAGGCGCAGAGAACCCAAGTGCCGCTGGGCAGGGGCAGCATGCTGTCGCCTTCAATTTGGAAGAACCGCAGCGTGCGGTCCTGAGGCACTTCCGGCAGGGGGAGGTCAAAGGTGGGCAGTCCCGCAATCCACTCCGGGTCTCCGAAACCTTGCACGTAGCCCGCGGCTGCCTTGGTGCTGACGGCCGTGATGCGCTCGGCGTCGGTCGCGCGGTCCACGGGAATGGGGAGCACGCGGAGGTCGTGTTCCATCGGGACGGGGGTGCCACCGAGGACCAGGGTGTCGAGCGAGGTGTCGAGGACATGGGCCAGCCGCACGAGCACCCCCAAACGCGGTTCGGCCCGGCCTTCTTCATAAGCGCCCAAGGCCGTGCGCTTGATGCCGGCTTTTTCGGCCAGATCGGATTGCGTCCAGCCGCGTGCTTTGCGGAGCGCGCGGAGTTGGGAACCGATGCGGGTGGGTTCCGCCATGTCAGGTGGAGGCGACCACGGATTGGACCACGTCCAGTTTGCTGGTGAGCAGGCGCTCAATGCCGTCTTTCAACGTGGCCGTAGAGGAGGGGCAACCTGCGCAGGCCCCGCGCAACCGCACGTGGACCGTCCCATCGATGAACGCACGGAAGTCAATGGCACCGCCGTCGGCTTCTACAGCGGGCCGGACAAACTCTTCCAGCAAGTCGGCGATGGCCTGGTCGTGCTCGGTGGGCACGATGTCGTCGTCTGCGAGGGCCACGACCGGCTCGCCTGCGGTCGGACTGGCGCCAGCCACAGGAGCGGCGGCCGGCCGCGCGGGCGGCACCTTTTCGACCGCCACAGGGTGCTCGGTCAACCATTGCTGGATGTACTCGCGCATTTGCATCGCGATCATCTCCCATCCGAGGGAGTCGTCCTTGGTCACGGAGACAAAGGAGCCGCTGATGAAGACACCGGTCACGAAAGGGAAGTTGAACAGCTCTTCCGCGAGGGATGAATGGCCCGCGCATTCTGCCTTGGAGGCGAATTCTGCTTGGGCGTTGCCGTCAATCAAAGGGCGGTCGGCCACGAATTTCATGACCTCCGGATTGGGGGTCATTTCCGCGTAGACACTGGTCGGTGTGCTCATGGTGCGAATATCGAACAGCCGGACGTTCCTCACCCGTGCCGGTCCTTGGGCAGACTCCCCGGCGACCCGATATCTTGCTTCTTTCGAAACCGAGACTCTGAATCCCATGCTCCGATTCCTTTCCACGTTGGCTTTGACCGGCCTGTGGGCCCTGGCTTCCGCCCAATCCGGGTCCACTTTTCCTGTCAACGGCACCCCGGACGCCCGACTCGAATTGCACGTCTATGAAGGTGCCCGCATCCACACCGAAGCGGGCAGTGTGCTGGAAAACGGCCACATCGTGGTGCGCCGCGGCCGCATTGAGGCCGTCGGATCCGGGCCCTACACCACATCAGAGCCCGCGGTCCGGCACGATGTCTCCGGCCATGAGGTGTACCCCGCCTTCGTGGACCTCTACTCCGGTTGGGGGCTGAAGCGCGGAGAACGCGCCCGTTGGGACGGCAAGCCCCACTACGACCGTGAGGACACCAAGGCCGCCATGGGTTGGAACAGCGCGTTGCACCCCGAATTCGATGCGGCCGAGGCCTTCGTGCCGTCCGAGAAGGTGGCCGATCGCTACCGTCAGGCTGGTTTTGGCGCTGTGGTGGCCCACCGTCGGGACGGGATTGTCCGCGGTTCAGCGGCCTTGGTTGCGCTGTCGGGGGATGCGCACGATGCCGTTCTCGAACCCCGGGCCGCAGCGTGGCACAGCTTCTCCAAAGGGTCTTCCGCGCAGTCTTACCCGAGCTCGTTGATGGGCAGCATCGCCTTGCTGCGACAGAC
>CBFHWV010000084.1:4159-5862 GCA_965659565.1 uncultured Flavobacteriales bacterium | reverse complement strand
ACTTCTTCGATGCGGGCGATTGGAGGGACATCCTCCGCGCCGACCGGGTCGGGGATGAATTCGGCGTTCAATACGCCTTCCTCGGCGGGGGAGAGACCTACCGCCGACTCGATGAGGTGTCTGCTGCAGGAGGCGCCGTCATCGTGCCGCTCGACTTCCCCTCCGCCATCGACGTGTCTGACCCCTACCTGGCGCGCTTGGTGTCCTTGGAGGAGATGAAGCATTGGGAATGGGCCCCGTACAACCCGGGCAAGGTGGCAGAGGCGGGCATTCCGATGGCCTTGACCATGCACGGTTTGGACAAGGGCCAAGATTTTGTGGCCAACCTCCGCAAGGCAGTGGAGCATGGCCTCTCTGCAGATGCGGCCTTGGCGGCATTGACCACGGTGCCCGCTCAAATGGTGGGCGCTGAAGGCCGCGTGGGACGCATTGCGCCGGGCCTGGAGGCCAACTTCATCATCGCGGACGGTCCATTCTTCGAGAGCGGCACCGCGTTGCGGACCACGGTCGTTCAAGGGGTTCGCCACGAGATTGAGGCCGAGCCTGAAGCCGATGTGGCGGGGCGATACAGCCTCAACCTCGACGGGCGTGACCTCGTGTTGGAACTGAAGACGGGCGACAAAGGGACCCGCGGCCAGTGGTGGCCGGTGGGAACCGCAGAGGACGACATCGATTCTCTGGCCAGCAAAGCCAAGGTCAGCCTCGACGGACGCGACCTGGTGCTGCGCCTGCTCGATGAAGAGGCTGGGGCCTACCGTTTGGTGGGCAACGTCTATGAAGGGAGCCGCATCATTGAAGGTCGCGGAGAGCGCCCCGACGGGACGTGGGTCGAATGGGCGGCTTTGCGCCAGGGCGATGCTGTGCGAAAGAAGCCAACAGTGGAAGCTGAGGACACCACCGCAGACGGGTCCGCTGTTGCTTCAGGAGAAGCCGAAGAAGCCCCGTCCGACATGGAGGAGGCGCCTGGTGGACCGGGTCCGATCACCTATCCTTTCACGGCTTACGGCCGGACCCAGCTTCCGGAGCAGGGGTCGTGGCATTTCGTGGGCGCGACGGTGTGGACCTGCGGTCCAGAAGGCAAAATCGAGAACGGCGAGGTCATGGTTCACCAGGGCCGCATTCGGGCTGTGGGCCGGGACCTCGACCCCGTAGCCGTGTTTGGCAAGAACGTCCCCGCATTGACCCGGATTGACGCCAAGGGCAAGCACATCACGCCCGGCATCCTCGACGAGCACACCCACATCGCCGCCAGCCGCGGCATCAACGAAGGCACCCAGGCTTCCAGCGCCGAAGTCAGCATTGGCACTGTGGTCAACAGCGAGGACGTCAACGTGTACCGGCACCTCGCTGGTGGGGTGACCGCGGGCCAAATCCTGCACGGTTCAGCCAACCCGATTGGAGGCCAGAGCGGCATCATCAAGTTCCGCTGGGGCATGTCTCCAGACGAGATGCAAATCGAAGGTGCGGACCCCTTTATCAAGTTCGCCCTCGGTGAGAACGTCAAGCAGTCCAACTGGGGCGACTACCAGACCGTCCGCTTCCCGCAGACCCGAATGGGCGTCGAGCAGGTCTATTACGACCATTTCCACCGCGCCCGGGAGTACGGGGAAGAATGGGACGCCTATCGCGCAGCCGTCAAGGCCACGCCACGCCGCCTGATTCGCCAGGGCAAGGGCCCCAAGGCACCCCGCCGCGACCTCGAG
>CBFHWV010000084.1:0-4151 GCA_965659565.1 uncultured Flavobacteriales bacterium | reverse complement strand
TCGCGCAGCCGTCAAGGCCACGCCACGCCGCCTGATTCGCCAGGGCAAGGGCCCCAAGGCACCCCGCCGCGACCTCGAGCTGGAGACGCTGCTGCAGATTCTCGAGTCCGAGCGCTTCGTCACGTGCCACAGCTACCGCCAGGACGAGATCAACATGCTGATGCACGTGGCCGATTCGATGGGCTTCACATTGAACACGTTCACCCACATCCTGGAAGGCTACAAGGTGGCCGACAAGATGGCCGAGCACGGCGCCGGCGGATCCAGCTTCAGCGACTGGTGGGCGTACAAATTCGAGGTGAAGGACGCCATTCCGTACAATGGGGCGCTGCTCTGGGAGAACGGGGTGGTGACCGCGTTCAATTCCGACGACCGTGAGATGGCCCGCCGCCTCAACCAAGAGGCCGCCAAAGCCAACAAATACGGGGGGGTACCGGAAGAAGAGGCGCTCAAATTCGTGACGCTCAATCCGGCCATCCTGCTCCACCTCGACGACCGGATCGGCTCTCTCGAGGCCGGCAAGGACGCCGACTTGGTGGTGTGGTCCGACCACCCGCTTTCAGTCTATGCCCAATGCGAGCAGACCTACGTCGACGGCCGCCGGCTGTTTGACCAGGAAGAAGACCGTGTGATGCGCGACGCGATGCGCACGGAACGCGCCCGCCTCATTCAGCTCATGCTCGATGCCCCGGGCGCCGACAAGCGCAAACCGATGGAGCGAATTCCGCCCCATTACCACTGTGACACCATGACCGAGGAGAACCGATGAACCGCATGTTGACCTTGAATTTTCCAGCCATGAAAGCGCCCGTCCTTTTCGCCTTCCTCGCCGTCGCCGCGACCGTTCTGGCCCAGCCCAACCTGACGCCAGGTGCGCCCCAGTCCGAGCGCATCCTTGTCTTGGGTGGCACAGCCCACCTCGGCACCGGGGAGGCCATTGAGAATGCTGCCATCGGTTTTGCCGACGGCTTCATCGACTTCGTAGGCGCCGCCCGCGATGTGGATCCCAAGCGCTATGCCCGTGTGGTGGACGCTGAGGGCATGCACATTTACCCGGGGTTCATCGCGCCCAACAGCACGCTCGGCCTCATGGAGGTCGCGGCCGTCCGCGCTTCCCGCGATTACGCGGAGGTGGGCACGTTCAAGCCCAACGTCCGCAGTGTGATCGCTTACAATGCCGCGTCCGACATCACGCCCACGGTGCGGACCAACGGCGTGTTGATGGGGCAGATCACCCCGCGTGGCGGGGTCATCGGCGGCTCGAGTTCTGTCGTCCAATTCGATGCATGGAACTGGGAGGACGCGGTGGTGCGCGCCGACGACGGCATTCACCTCTACTGGCCCTCCACGCACCACAAGCATTTCGAGGATGGCCGGGCGCAGCTGCGCAAGCGCAAGACGTACGACCAGCAACTCCACGAGATTCGGGACTTCTTTTCTCGGGCCAAGGCCTATGCCGGTGGCACCACGGCCAAGCGCGATCTGCGGATGGAGGCGATGAAAGGGCTGTTCGCAGACGGTGATCGCACAGCAGCGGGCGCCACCACGCTGTACATCCACGCCAACGATGCCAAACAGATTGCCGAGGTCATTCGGTTCAAGCGGTCGCAAGCGTTGGAGCGGGTGGTCCTGGTCGGGGGTGCCGACAGTTGGATGATGGCCGATCCGCTGCGCGAGAACGGGATCGCCGTCATGGTCCAGCGGACCCACACGGTGCCGCGTTTTGCTGAAGACGACATCGACCTGCCGTACAAGTTGCCCAAGCTGCTCGAAGACGAGGGCGTCGAATACTGCCTCCAAGGCGAGGGGCGCATGCCGGAAATGAACACCCGAAACCTCCCGTTCTACGCCGGAACGGCTGTCGCATACGGCCTCGAGTACGAGCAGGCGGTCCGGGCATTGACCCTGTCCACGGCCCGCATTTTGGGCATCGACGACGTGTGCGGCTCCCTCGAGCCGGGCAAGGATGCGACCCTCTTCATCTCCGCCGGCGACGCCCTCGACATGATGGGCAACGACGTCCAACACGCGTGGGTGCAGGGCCGCGATGTGGTCCTCGACAACAAGCAAATCCAGCTCTACGAGAAGTACAAAGCCAAGTACGACGCCCAACGCGCTGCGGACGGCCGTTGACATTCGGCTCGCCTGAAGGCGCAAGGAAAAGGCCCACCAAAACGGTGGGCCTTTTTCGTGTCGTGAACCGCAAAGAAGCGTCAGCTGTCGAGGCGGATGGGGGTTTCGCGCGGGGCTTGGACGCTGTATTTGAACCGCAGCCCCTCGCGCTGGCCGGGTTTGACGATGAGGTCCCATTCGACCCGCCCGGTGTCTTTGTCGAGTTTGCCACCCCCGAGGGCCTCGGCCTTGACCACCACGTCTTCATCGTTGGACAACGGGAGCTGGTCGTCGATGACAATGCGGATGGGCTGGGCCTTGCGGTTGTCCACCGTGATTTCCCACTCCCGCTTGAGCTCGCGTTTGCCCGTGATCACGTTGGTCTTGTTGTCGTGGCCCTCCAGCTTGCGCCGCACCTGGATGGCCGGATCCGGGCCGAGCGACAGGCTGAGCGTGTCCGAGGCGAGGTTGAGGGCGAGGGTGCTTTCGCCCACGAAGTCGTCCTCAAAGTAGATGCGCAGCCGGCCGCTGATCAAATCGAGCTCCTCCCAGTCGAGGACGTGGGCCATCAGGTAGGCCTGGGCGTCCAGCTTGGGCGTGGCTTCATAGAGGAATTCAGCCGGCACTTCCATGTTTTTGATGCGCACGGATTGGACCACGCCATCAGAGGCGATGCTGTACTTGGCGTCGATGTCGAATCGCGTCTGGGTCGGCGTGGATTGGACGCTGACCGAGGCGTAGTCAAAGGCCTGTGCGGCCCGCTCGGCGAGGCGCTCCCGGCGGCTTCCAAACAAAGACCCGCGGCTTTCTTCGTCTTCGGCGATGGCGTAGCCGGACACCACCACTTCCTCCAGCATCTCCATCGCAGGGGCGAGGGCGACGTCCATCACACAGTTGGAGATGTTGATGTTCTCGGCGACCATTCCGATGCTCTGGTAGCTGATGTTGCGGGCGTTCTGGGGCACGTCAATCATGTAGAACCCGTTGACGTCGGTGACCACGGAGCGGCCGCCGGGCACGCTGACCGTGGCGCCGATCAAGGGCTGACCTTGGGCATCGTACAGCTGGCCGCGCACCTGTCGCACGGTGGGGTTGTAGGGCTGGGTCTTCAACCATTGGTTGGCGGCGGCGGCCGCGGTGGAGGCAGCACCGCGCGCGCCGTGGTGGTTGGCGTGCAGGAACCACGGCGACAGGTTGGGCTTGGACCGGTTGCGGTTGGGCGTGCCGGTGGACACGCTCAGGTTGACCCGATCCCAATCTTCTCCCGTCTGCTGTTTGACCAAGGCGATGCTTTCGAGTTTGAGCGGGTCGGCCACGCTCTCCACGCGGGCGTTGTAGGCCGGGTCCCAGCCGGCATTTTGCATCCAGTATCCGAAGCTGATGGCCCCGCTCGTCTGTGCATTGGCTTCGGTGTGAATGAGCAATTCAAGGTGCGTCTCCGTACGGAGTGGGGGCAGTGCCGCCATGGCCTGGTCGAGCTTGGTGAGCGAGGCTTGCATGTCGCCCATGCGTTGGTCGATGGCTTGCCGTTCCTCGAGGAGTTCGATGCGACGCTCGCGCATGAATCGAGTCGCGTCGATGAGGCGACTCAGGTCCACGCCGCTGTCCTTGACGGTGAACTGGGTGTGCGACGCGAGCAGCTGTTCCTCCTTGTCGAGGATGGTGTACCAGTGCTGCTCTTGTTGCATGTCGTGGTACAAGCTGTTGCGTTCAACCTGGAGCCGTTCGCGCTCTGCTTGGCTTTCAGCACCACTGAGGGTGTCGGTGTGGTAACGGTGGGTCACCGACAGGATGGTGAAGTCGCCTGTGCCGGTGATGCGGACCTGGCTGGGGTCGATGGCCGTGGGCAGGCCCGGGAAGACCAACGTGGCCGTTCCGGCCGGGACGACGGTGGTGGTCGTTCGTTTGATCTGTGCACCCTGTCGGTACACGGTGACGTGGTCAATGGCGTGGCGGACTTCCTTCTCGTTGTCCTCGGAGGCGTGAAGGGGAAGGGCGACGAGGGCCGCCATGATCAGGGGGAGGAGGGTGAATGGACG
>CBFHWV010000083.1:0-8345 GCA_965659565.1 uncultured Flavobacteriales bacterium | reverse complement strand
GTGCGCGAGCGCACGGACATCCTCGACTCCGTGGGCAACACCACGGCCGCCATCGGAAAGGGCTTCGCCATCGCTTCCGCGGCGCTGACCGCCCTCGCCCTGTTCGCCGCCTACGTGGAGTTCACCGGCATCGACGGCATCAACATCTTCAAGGCCAACGTCCTTGCTGCCCTCTTCATCGGCGGCATGATTCCGGTGGTCTTCTCCGCCCTCGCCATGAACTCCGTCGGCAAGGCGGCCATGGAGATGGTGCAGGAGGTGCGTCGTCAGTTCAAGGAAATCCCTGGCATCCTCGAGGGAACCGGCACGCCGGAGTATGGCAAGTGCGTCGACATCAGCACGCAGGCTGCCCTCAAGGAGATGATGCTCCCCGGTGCCATGACCATCGCCTTCCCACTCATCATCGGCCTCGTTCCGATGCTGCTCGGTGCGGATCCCGCTTGGGCCGCTGAGACCCTCGGTGGCTACATGGCCGGTGTGACCGTGAGCGGTGTGCTCTGGGCCATCTTCCAGAACAACGCCGGCGGTGCTTGGGACAACGCCAAGAAGTCTTTTGAAGCCGGTGTCGAGATTGACGGTGAGATGACCTTCAAGGGCAGCGACGCCCACAAGGCCGCCGTCACCGGCGACACGGTGGGAGACCCCTTCAAGGACACCTCCGGACCGTCCATGAACATCCTCATCAAGCTGACCTGCCTCGTTGGCCTCGTCATCGCTCCGATCCTCGGTGGCCATGGCGGCGGTGACCACGACGGTCACGACCACGGTGCCATCGAAGCGCCGGTCGAGGTGGAGCCCAAGGCCGCCGTTGAGGCTGCCGAATTCACTGGCGCCTGATGGCACGCTTGGTCCCTTTCTTCGGCGTGCTCGCCATGGTGTTGGCCTCCTGTGCCGGAGGCGGCGATGCCTCCCCGGTGGAGGTGGCCGCCGATGAGATGGCCGTGGAGAAAGTAGAGAACCCTTGCGATTGCTTGGGCGAAGGCTTGACCCGAGGTCAGGAGCGGTTCTGTCGGGAGAGCAAGCGGGACACCCGTTTCCTGGAGCAACTGCGCCAGTGCGGCGTGGAGATTGGCGGCGTGAGCGCGGTCAACAACATGCCCGGCGATGGTCAATTCACCATGGACCCCGACAAGTCCGTCATCCAATGGCGCGGGACGAAAGTCGGCATGGAGGAAAAAGGGACGGTTCCCTTTCGCTCATGCTCCTTTCAGGTGGTCAATGGGGTGTTGACCAGTGCGGACATCGTGATGGAGATGAACGCCATCCAGTCCACAAGCCAAAGCGGCCCAGCGGCCCGCGAGTTGGGGCAGCACCTCCGAAGCGCCGATTTCTTCGACACGGCGAACCACCCGACTTCGGCCTTCACGGTGGTGTCTGCCCGCGCGGACGGACGGGGCAACTTGGTGGTGAATGGAAAGTTGAACATCAAGGGCATCACGAAGGAAGTGGAGGCCCTGGTGACCTTCTCCTCGTACGATCCCGTGGTGGCCAGCGTGAGCTTCAGCTTCAACCGCGCCGATTTCGACGTGCGGTTCGGCAGCGGCACTTTCTTTGACGACCTCGGAGACGATTTGATTTCCGATGAGGTTCACATGCGGCTCGCCTTGGTGGAGAATGTCGACTTGAGAAAGTGAGTTTCACAGGGCACGTTCCCGTGGTACCCCCCATCAAAAAAGGCCCCGCTCGGGGCCTTTTTTGCGTCTGGACAAGGCTGGATTTGAATTAGAACAGGCCGTTCAATTCGGCATCCACCTTGGTGATGATCTCACCGAGTTCTTCTGGGTTGTGCTCGAAGTCCATGTGGTCCACGTTGATCACCAAGACCTTGCCTTTGGTGTAGGTCGAGATCCACGCTTCGTAGCGCTCGTTGAGTCGGTTGAGGTAGTCCAATCGGATGCTCTCCTCGTATTCGCGGCCGCGCTTCTGAATTTGCTCCACCAGATTGCCCACGCTGCTCCGCAAGTAGATCAAAAGGTCCGGTGGCGTGACGAACTGTTCCATCAGCTCGAACAGCCGCAGGAAATTTTCGTGGTCGCGGGTGGTCATGAGGCCCATGGCCTGCAGGTTCGGAGCGAAGATGTAGGCGTCTTCGTAAATCGTCCGGTCCTGGACCATTTTCTGTCCGCTGGACTTCAGGGCGTGAAGCTGGCTGAATCGGGAGGACAGAAAGTGCACTTGGAGGTTGAACGCCCAACGCTGCATGTCCTTGTAGAAGTCATTCAGGTAGGGGTTGTCCTCCACACTCTCATAGTGGGGGGTGATCTTGTAGTGCTGGGCGAGAAGCCGGGTGAGGGTGGTCTTGCCCGAGCCGATGTTGCCTGCAATCGCGAGGTGCATGTGTCTTCGGTTGGGGGAGGCAAGGTAGGGGGTTTGATGCCTTCCTACAACGCCGGCACCCTCGAATCTGTGGGGTTTTGGGTGCGGGCCACATCGGTCACCAAGTCCACCCAGTCGGGGGCCATCGACAGCCTTGGAACCTTGTGCTGACCGCCGAGTTTCCCTTTGGTTTTCAAGGCGTTTTCAAACGTGCCTTGAGGAACCCATTTCACATCGGGAGCGAACAGGACGAGGTCCGACGTTCGTTTGGCGTCGTAGTCGGAATTGACCTTGCGCAAGTTGCGGTCCAAGGCAGCTTGGAAGAGGGCGGCAGAGGGCACCCCTCCCGACGCTTCTCCAAGCTCTATCCGCCAAGCGTGGTGGCCGATGGCACCGGAGTGACCGTCAGAGGCAGTGCGCACGGCGCAAGCGGTCCAATTCCGCAGCTCCACGCCGAATTGCCGGCCGGTGGTCGCCAACGCACGCTCGGCATCCCCGACCATCAGCTCCTCGCCCGCCAGGTTGAGGTAGGACCGCGTGCGCCCCGATACCCGAATCCGGTAGGGGGAGCGCGACGTGAAGCGCACCAGGTCGCCCAGCACATAGCGGTGGAGCCCGCCGTTGGTGGAGATGACCATCGCATAGTCCACATCGGTCTCGATGTCGGCCAATCCAATGGTGGGTGCAAAGGGCGCCTGCTCCGGGTCGAATCCGGCAGCGAAAGGCAGGAACTCATAGTGGATGCCGTAATCGAGCATCAGCAGCATGTCGTCCGCGCCCAGCCGGTCCTGGATGCCGAAGAAACCTTCGCTCGCGTTGTAGGTCTCCATGGTGTGAATGCCCGCCGGCATGATGCGACCAAAGGCTTCGCGGTAAGGGTCAAAGGACACCCCGCCATGCATGTACAACTGAAGGGAAGGCCACACCTCGCCCAAGTGGTCGGCCCCCGTGATGTCAAGGATGCGCTCCAGAAGGACTTGTGTCCAGCTGGGAACCCCCGCGACGATGCGCACATCCTGATCGATGGTGGTGCGGGCCATCGTTTCGATTTTTTCCTCCCAATTCTCCATCAAGGCGATGGAACGGGAAGGGGTCCGGCGGAATTCGCACCACCACGGGAGGTTGTTGATGATGATGGCGCTGAGGTCGCCCGTCAGCACCCCGTTGTCGGCTTCCTCGGTGCGTCCGGTCCCCCCGACAATCAGGTGCCGGCCGCCATAGAGGCGGGCTTTGGGCACGGCGTGGACATACATGGCGAGCAGGTCTTTGCCGCCTTTGTAGTGGCAGCGCTCGAGGGCGTCTTCCGTGACGGGAATGAACTTGCTTCGATCGGACGTGGTCCCGGAGGACTTGGCGTGCCATTTGACCTCGGCGGGCCACAGCACGTCCGGTTCTCCCTCCCGCACGCGGTGAATCCAAGGCCGGATGCCGTTGTAGTCGCGCAGGGGGACCTGCTTGCGGTAATCCTTTCCGGTGGTGGATCCCGTGATGCCGTGTTCTCGCCCGAAGGCCGTCCTGGACAGTGCCGAAATGTGGTGGGCCAGGACCTCTTTTTGTACTTCGTGCGGATACTGCCGGAAGAGCTCAATCTGGTGAAGGCGCTTTCGGATGAACCAGCTGAAGACCGTGTTGACAGGCATGGCGTGCTCAGTTCGGGTCGATGCGGTGAACGTCGTTGTTGGCGTCCTCGATGTCGTTTTTGACGTCTCGGATGCGCACGGCAATCTGCGCCCACAGTCCGTCGCCATGCTCCAGCCGGGCCAAGCGCATCAACCGGACCAGCGCTTCTTCATCGTTGTCCGCAGCCAATGCCATGTCCGCCAGGGTGTCATGTCCTTGCCGCTGCAGCCAGTCGATGGCTTCCTTTTCGCCCTCCGTTCCCAGCAACAAGGCCATCAGAAGCGGATGTCCGTGGTGCTTCAGCCAGGCCCGTGAAGTCTCTTCGTTGTGCAGTGCGTGGCAGAAAACGCCCAGTTCGGGGTAATCCGACCCCATGAGCCAATCGCGCAGCTGCTCATGGCCGGAAATGGCCTCCGCCCAGGCGAGCAGGACCTTGTTGGGGTACAGGGGGAGGGCGACGTTCATGCGTTCAGGGAAGAAAGATGCGCCCTCTTTTGTGAAACGGAAACAATCGGGGGCCCTGAAGGGGTTCCTTTGCACCCGCCATTGCGGTTCCCCGCATTCATGTCCACGATCTCGCGTCCATCTGATCTGCCCGCCCAAGTTCACGCCCGCGTGGAACCGATGGGGGATGCCCCCATCTACAATCGCGCCTTTTTCTTGTTGTGCGGGGGGACGGTGGTGTTCATGGCCAGTTTCGGCATGCTCCTGCCCGAGTTGCCTGCCCACTTGGCGGCCATGGGGGGAGAAGCCTATCTCGGCGGCGTGGTGGGCATGTTCACCTTGGCGGCCTTTCTGTCGCGCTTTCTCAGTGGCCGCATTGCCGACCGCGCCGGCCGACGAAAGGTGATGCTGGTGGGGTCCGCAGTGACGGCTGTGGCGGGTTTCGGGTATTTGGTGGCCACCTCGATTGCGGCCTTTCTGGCCTTGCGTTTCTTTCACGGGATCTCGACGGGCTTCCGCCCGCCGGGCACAAGCGCCATGCTCACCGACCGGATTCCCCGCTCGCGGCGCGGTGAAGCCTTGGGGTACCTGGGGGTCGCCGGCAATGCGGGCATGGCACTGGGGCCGGCACTCGGGAGTTGGCTCACTGTGGAATGCGGCATCGAGTGGATGTTCATCGCGTCCGCCCTCCTCGGCATGGTGAGCGTCGCATTGACCTGGCCCCTCGAGGAGACCTTGCCGGGCGCCCGGCCGGTGCGCGCTGAGGACCTGAATCCCTTCAACGGTGGCCTCATCGATCCCCAAGCTTGGCCTGCCGCTGTGGTCTTGCTCCCCGTGGCGTATGCATTCGGGGTCTACTTGACCATCACGCCGGATTTCGTGGACCACCTCGGATACGTTTACAAAGGGTCGTTCAACACCATCATCGTGGTCAGTTCCATTTCCATGCGGCTCTTTGCCGGCCGCGCCAGCGACCGCTTGGGGCGTGTGCCCGTTCTTCTGGTGGGCACAGCATTGATGGCTGTGGGCATGACTGTGTTGGGCTCGGCCACGACCAAGGGTGTCGCCACCTTGGGGGCGCTGCTCTACGGCGCGAGCATTGGCATCAACATGCCCACCGTATTTGCCTGGACGGCGGACTTGGCGCAACCGGGAAAGGTGGCTTTGGCGCTTGGCACCATGCTCATGGCGTTGGAAATTGGAATCGGGGTGGGGGCCGTCTACAGTGGCTCCGCTTTTGCCGGGGACATCGCCAACATTCCGATGCTGTACTACAGTGCCGCGTTGGGCACTGCGGTCACGGCATTGGCCCTGATTCCCCCCACTTTGCGCGGGAGAAAGGTGTGAATGTGGACGCATCAAACGTCCATCCTTGAAAACCTCAGTCCGGCATGGAATGGAAGCGGTCAAACCGCATGTAATTTTTCATTCCATGAGCACGAAGGAACTTTCCGCCACCCAAGCCGCCCAAGCCAACACCGCAAAGCCGGCCGCCACAGCACCGGTCAAGCCGGCCCTTCAGGCACCCGAGCTCGATGCGGGACGGTGGCAGGCGGAACGGCGCGAGATGGCGCGGGACTTCGTGACCCTCAAGCACACCATTTCCCAGTTGCGCGCTGAACGCGACCGTCTGGCGGTCGACAACCGCGACCTCAAGATGCGCCTGTCCGCCATTGAGACGGACTACGCCAACTTGTTCTCTTACGTGGAGGGCACCCAAAGCGAGGGCTGAGCTCCCGCTGGACGCCGCACCCGCCCCATCAGCCGACTTCCGCGGAAGCGGTGGCCAAGCTGCGGTCCACCTTTTTGAAGAGCCCCTGAAGGACCTTGCCCGGTCCGACTTCGGTCACGTGATCGACGCCGTTGGACAGGAGCCACTGCATGGTCTGCGTCCACTTCACCGGAGCGGTGAGCTGGGCGATGAGGTTCTGTCGGATGACCTCAGGATCTGTTTCTGCCGTCGCGGTCACATTCTGGACGATCGGGCAACGCGGGGCGGCCATGGATGCTTCCTCAAGAGCGCGGGCGAGCCGCTCACGGGCGGGCTCCATCAGCGGAGAATGGAAGGCGCCACCGACGGGAAGGATCAAGGCGCGGCGGGCCCCCTTTTCCTTGAGGACCTCGCAAGCGGCCTCCACCGCTGGGACCTCCCCACTGATGACGAGCTGTCCGGGACAGTTGTAGTTGGCGGCCACCACGATGCCCTCCGTAACGGCACACACGGCCTCCACATCGGCGTCTTCCATGCCGAGGATGGCGGCCATGGTGGACGGCGTCGCCTCACAGGCAGCCTGCATGGCCAAGGCGCGTTCGCTCACGAGCTTCAAACCATCGGCAAACTGCAACCCGCCGGCGGCAACCAGCGCGCTGAATTCGCCCAGGCTGTGGCCCGCCACGTAATCCGGGTTGAACCGGTCTCCCATGCCTTCCGCCATCAGCGCGGAGTGCAGGAAGATGGCCGGCTGGGTCACCTTGGTTTGCTTGAGGTCCTCGTCGGACCCGTTGAACATGATGTCGGCGATGTCAAAGCCGAGCACGTCGGCGGCTTCCGCGAAACGGTCGCGGGCAAAGGCATGCCCGTCGAAAAGATCCTGCCCCATGCCGGGGAATTGCGCCCCCTGTCCGGGGAATACCATGGCGTTCATGGCGGCGAAAATACGCGTTGCGCGAAACCGGTTCAGAGGGAGTACGCAAAGCCCACTGAGAGCACCTCCTTGAATTGGGTGCCGGGCCCGAGTCGCGCAGGGATGGTGACCACGACTCCTTGGTCGTTCACTTCGGTTCTGGCCGGATCCTTCTCCAACACGACGTCATCGTCATAGATGAGTTGCACACTAACCGTGGTCCGAAGGCTTTCGTTGATTTTCATCTCGAGCAAACCGGTCCAGTTGACGTCGATGTTGCCGGGATTGGCCATGAAATTGGAGAACAGGTCCAGCTGGTGGGTCCATTGGACATTGTCCATGACGGGCCAGGTCAGGTTCCAACGGATGTAGCCGCCCAATTCCAAACGCTCTTTGCGGCCCGGGAGCACCCCGAAAGCCCCGGCAGCGGACAGGCTGTCGTCGAGCACGACGGTGAGCTTGCCGGTCACGGGCGCGAAAAAGAAGCGGTGGCGCTGCCCAGGCTTGGGGGCGAAACCCGCAGCGGCGACGAGGTAGCCCGGAGAGAGGAGGTTGGAGATGCGCTGCTCGCGGTCGGGCAGGCCATCCACCAGTGCGTAACCCGGCAGCAGTTGGCTGCGGGCGTCGACCAACACAGACAGACGTCCGCCATCGGACCGGGTGGGCAGGGCGGTGCTCCATTGTGCCGTCAGGGCCACCCGGTCATCCGTTTTGCGCCAGCCGCCTTGTTGGCGCAACAGGCCCAAGGCGGCGTCCACGCCCCATGAAGCGCTTCTCGGGCCTTTTTCGACCGACTTGCCCAATTGGGCGAGGGCCGTGAACGCGGCAGAGCTCTCACCACCGCCAGCCCAGTTCGCAAGGGCAGTCTGGCTGAGGTTCAAGCCAAGCGTGCCCTTGAACTCTCGCAGGGTATCGTTGGGGTTCTCATCCACGGCCATGGCGGCTTGTTCGACTTCTTTGACCGGCACCTGAGCTTGGGCGAGGACGGGGGAAAGAAGGAGCAAGGCCAGAAGGCAGATGGTCTGAAAGGATGGGGACATTGAACGGAAGGGATTCTGGCGTGAAATTTACCGCCGGTGAGGAGCTGGATGGGTTCGAAAGTAAATTACTCGATCAACCATGTGTGGTCATCGCTTCATCTCCATCATGATCGGGTTTGCACTGGCGGTGCCGTTGCCAGCTGAGGGCCAGGTGGTGGACCTGGCTGCAGCGGATGTTCCGTTGTGTGATTGTCTGCCAGCAGAGGAATACCTCTTGTTGAAGAAGGTGAAGGTGCAAGACGAATTCACCAGCATCGAATACTTCGGTACCGTGGACTCTTTGATTTCCTTTTTGGCAGCC
>CBFHWV010000082.1:4362-8408 GCA_965659565.1 uncultured Flavobacteriales bacterium | reverse complement strand
GCGGAAGCGCGGTACTCCATCGCGACCACAGCCTCGGCGATCATGTCCGCCGCGCGGGGACCGCAGATGTGCACGCCCAGGATCTCGTCGGTCTCCTGGTGGGCGAGGACCTTGACGACGCCGTCGGTGTCCATGGAAGCGCGGGCACGGCCGGACGCCTTGAACGGGAAGCTGCCCGTTTTGTAGGCGATGCCGTCGGCCTTGAGTTGTTCCTCCGTCTGGCCCACGGCGGCCACTTCGGGCCAGGTGTAGACCACGCCCGGGATGAGGTTGTGGTCGAGGTGCGGCTTCTGGCCGGCCATGTGCTCGACGGCATAGATGCCTTCTTCCTCGGCCTTGTGGGCGAGCATGGCGCCCTTCACCACGTCGCCGATGGCGTAGATGTGCGGATGGGCGGTGCGCAGATGGCCATCCACCTCCACGCGGCCGCGGTCATCGAGGGCGATGCCGGCCTTGTCGAGCCCCAGTCCCTCGGTGTACGGCCTGCGGCCCACCGCCACGAGGCAGTAATCCGCTTCCCAAGTGACTTCCTCGCCCTTCTTGTTGTCGGCTTTGACAATGGCCTTGTCGCCGGCGTTGACCACCTCTTTCACGCCATGCGACAGGTGGAACTTCACGCCGATCTTCTTCATGGCGCGTTGGAGCTCTTTGCCCATCGTACGGTCCATGGTCGGGATGATGGCGTTTTGGTATTCCACCACGTGGACCTCGGTGCCAAGGCGGGCGTATACCGAGCCGAGTTCGAGGCCGATGACGCCGCCACCGATGATGACCATGCGCTCGGGCAAAGCTGGCAGTTCCAACGCCTCGGTGGAGGTGATGATGCGGTCCCCGTCGAGTTGGATGAATGGAAGGCTGGCTGGCTCGCTGCCCGTGGCGATCAGGATGCGGTCGGCCTTGATTTGCTCGGTCTCGCCGCCGTCTTTCTTGACCTCAAGGGTGTGTGTGTCGACGAAGGAGCCCCAACCATTGAGGACGGTAATGCCGTTTTTCTCCATCAGGAAGTCGACGCCTGCGACGGTTTGGTCGACCACTTCCTGCTTGCGGGCGATCATCCGTGGGAAGTCGATGCCGAGGTCGGATACCTGGATGCCGTGGATGTCGAATTCCTTCTTGGCTTTGAGGAAATGCTCTGAGCTGTCGAGCAGGGCCTTGGAGGGGATGCAGCCCACGTTGAGGCAGGTGCCGCCGAGGGTGCCGCGCTTCTCGATGAGGGCGGTCTTGTAACCGAGTTGGGCGCCGCGGATGGCGGCGACATATCCGCCGGGGCCGGCGCCGATGACCACGAGATCGTACTGGTTCATGGGGAATGCAGGGTGTTGCGAACGCAATGAGACGCGAAGGTAATCCGGGCCTTCGGGGTGGGCACCATGGATTCGCGCTCGCCTTCGTTCCTTTGCCGGCTGCCCATGTGGACCCGACTCGCAACGCTCATCCTTCGCGGCCGCCTGCCCATTCTGTTGGTGCTGGCCGCCATTACGGCTGGTATGGCCATGCGAATCGACGAATTGGGCATCCGCTACAAGTTCGGCGGGCTGCTTCCAGAGGACGATCCCACCCTGGAGGCCTATGAATCTTTCCTGGAGCAATTCGGAGAGGAGGGCAACGTCGTGGCCTTGGGCGTGGAAGACGGCCGACTGGACAGTTTGTCCGTGTTCCAGGCGTGGTGGGACCTCGATTCTGCGATGCGCGCAGTTCAAGTGCCGGTGGACAGTTTGAGGCCCGACGGCACTTCTTGGGAGGTCCACGTGGTCGACAGCGTGTTCGGTTTCCGGACGGCGGTGGAACTCGTTCGGGTGGACGACCCAAAGTCGTTCGTGATGGGGCCGGTGTTTGCCAGCCGCCCCCAGGACCAAAAGACGCTGGACAGCACCTTGGCGCGGTTGCGCAGCTTGCCCTTCTACGAAGGGTTCCTTCACACGGACCGGGGTGCCACCATTCAAATGGTCTACGTCAATGCGCCCCTCTTCAATTCGGAAAACCGGGGGCGCAGCGTGGAGCTGCTGGTGGAAGAAATCGAGCGCTTCGAAGCCCAGACCGGCGTCGATGTCCACGTGTCCGGGCTGCCGTACATCCGCACGGAAGTCACCACCAAAATCAAGCGCGAACTCGGCCTGTTCATCGGTCTGGCCGCGGCGGTCACCGCGCTGTTGCTGCTGCTTTTCTTCCGCAATGCGGTCGTCATGGCGGTCTGCATGTTGGTGGTGGGCACCGGGGTCGTCTGGTCGCTGGGCAGCATTGTCCTGTTTGACTACAAACTCACCGCCCTGATGGGCCTGATTCCACCCCTGATGATTGTGATCGGGGTGCCGAATTGCATTTACCTGCTCAACAAATACCACGCGGAGTTCAAGCGGCACGGCAACAAAGGCCTCGCCTTGACGCGGATGGTGAAGAAGGTGGGCAATGCCACCTTCATGACGAACGCCACGACGGCGCTCGGCTTCGCGGCCTTCATGTTCACCACCAGCGATGTGCTCCAGCAGTTCGGGGTCATCGCGTCGATCAACATCCTGGCGATGTTCTGCATCTCGCTGCTGATCATCCCAACGGTGTTCAGCTGGCTTCCTCCGCCAAAGCGACGCCATGTGCGGCACTTGGACCGCCGGTGGGTGTACCATGTGGTGCACCGCCTCGAACGGTTGGTCAGCGACCACCGAAAGGGCGTCTACATCGTGACGGTGGGCGTGCTGCTGCTCGGAGGTGTGGGCATTTCGCTGATGAAGGTGACCGGCAATGTCGCCGGCGATTTGCCGCAGGAAGACGCCATTCTGACCGACCTGCATTGGTTCGAAGACCGCTTTGGCGGCGTGATGCCTTTCGAAGTGGTGGTCCGGACCGACAAGCCGGGGCGCGCCACCCAACTGGCCTTCCTCAAAAAAGTGGAGCGCCTGCAAAAAGTGCTGTCCGAGGAGCCTCAGTTGTCGCGTTCCGTGTCCATTGTCGATGGATTGAAATTGGCCAAACAGGGCTTCTTCCGGGGCAATCCGGCGCGGTATTCCTTGCCCACCCGCCGGGAGCAGAGCTTCATGGGACCCTACCTCACGGGCACCACATCCGGCATCGATGGCGGGGGACGGTTTATGGACAGTGCCAAGACCACGGTCCGGGTCACCGCGCAGGTGGCCGACATCGGCACCCGGGAAATGGGGGAGCTGACCGAGCGGCTCCGCCTGCGCATTGATTCCATTTTCCCGCCAGAAGACCACGAGGTCATCCTGACGGGAACGAGCGTGGTCTTCGTGGAGGGCACGACCTATCTGGTCAAGAACCTCTTCGTGTCGCTGGCCCTTGCCGTGCTCGTCATCGCCACGGTCATGTCCATCCTGTTCCGCAGCGCGCGGATGGTGGCCATCAGCCTGTTGCCCAACCTTGTCCCGCTCATTTTCACCGCCGCCGTGATGGGCTATTTCGGCATCGCCCTGAAGCCGAGCACCCTGCTGGTGTTCAGCATCGCCTTTGGCATTTCGGTCGACGACACCATTCACCTGCTGGCCAAATACCGGCAGGAGCTCGACCTCCACGGTTGGAACATGCGCGAGGCGGTTCTGCTGGCCGTCCGCGAGACCGGGGTGTCCATGATGTACACGAGCATCGTGCTGTTTTTCGGTTTCCTGATGTTCTTCGCCTCGGACTTCGAAGGCACGCGGGCCCTCGGCATCCTCGTCTCCACGACCCTGCTCGTGGCCATGCTGACCAACCTCGTCCTGCTGCCGTCCATGCTGCTCGGCTTCGAGCGGTACATCACGGCCCAGACCTTCAAGGAGCCCCTGCTTGAAATCATCGACGAGGAGGACGACGTCGACATCGACGAGCTGTCCGTCGACGTGGGCAACCGGGGCAGCCAAGGCTGATTCCCTCAGGTTTGCCTCCCCCGGCGCAAAGCCGGAACTTTCAGGCATGAAAGGCATCGTCCTCGCCGGTGGAAGCGGCACCCGATTGTACCCGATCACCAAAGCCATCAGCAAGCAGCTGATGCCGATCTACGACAAGCCGATGATCTACTACCCCCTGTCCACGCTGATGATCAGCGGGATCCGGGACAT
>CBFHWV010000082.1:0-4352 GCA_965659565.1 uncultured Flavobacteriales bacterium | reverse complement strand
GATCATCTCCACCCCACACGATCTGCCGGGTGTCCAGCGCCTGCTCGGCGACGGCAGCCAGTGGGGCTGCACCTTCACCTACGTGAAGCAGAAAGTACCGAATGGGCTCGCCCAGGCGTTCGTCCTCGGCGAAGAATTCATCGGCGACGACAAAGTGGCGCTGGTCTTGGGCGACAACATTTTCTACGGCAAAGGCTTCGGCCGCATTCTCCGGGACAACACCGACGTGGAGGGCGCCATGGTCTACGCTTACCACGTGAGCGATCCCGAGCGCTATGGCGTGGTGGAATTCGACGAGGAGGACCGCGTGTTGAGCATCGAAGAGAAGCCCGCCCAGCCCAAGTCCAACTTCGCCGTTCCCGGCCTGTATTTCTATGACAACCGGGTCGTCGAGATCGCCAAGGGGCTGGAGCCGAGTGCCCGGGGCGAGTACGAGATCACCGACGTCAACAAGGCCTACCTGGAGATGGGCGAGCTGTTTGTGTCGAAGTTGGACCGCGGGACGGCCTGGCTGGACACGGGCACCTTCCATTCGTTGACCCAGGCGAGCCAATACGTGCAGGTCATCGAGGAGCGCCAGGGCCTGAAGATTGCCTGCCTCGAAGAAATCGCCTGGCGCATGGGCTTCATCGACACCGAGCAAGCGCGCGCCTTGGCCGATGAACTCGTCAAGAGCGGCTACGGCAAGTACATCCACAGCCAACTCGATCAGGGATTGTGATGGAGGCCGCATTGGATCCCAAGACGGCGATGGCCGACTACCGAACGGCCTTCGAGACCGGCTGCGCCGACTTTTTGTCGCGCTATCCCGACACGGAACTCTATGCCCCGGTCCGCTACCTGATGGACCTCGGCGGCAAGCGGCTCCGGCCAGTGCTCGTCATGGCGGCTTGCGAGGCCTGTGGGGGGACCAAGGAGGTCGCGCTTCCCGCCGCCCTGGCCGTGGAGCTCTTCCACAATTTCACCCTGATGCACGACGACATCATGGACGACGCGCCCCTGCGCCGCGGCCACGCGACGGTGCACGAGAAGTGGGACGACAACCTCGCCATCCTATCTGGCGATGCGCTCCACGTGATGGCCTGCGAAGCCCTGCTCGAGGCCCCGGCCGACGCCCTGCCCGCCTTGCTTCGGATGTACCACCGCACGGCCCTCGAGGTCTGCGAGGGACAGGAACAGGACATGGCGTTTGAAACGCGAGAGACTGTGGCGTTGGAGGCGTACATGGAGATGATCCGGCTCAAGACGTCCGTGCTGCTCGCGGCCGCCCTCGACATGGGGGGCGCTTCCGCGGGTGCGGATGATGCGACCCGGGAGGCCTTGTATGAATTCGGCCTCCACGTCGGCTTGGCTTTCCAGTTGCAGGACGACTACCTCGACGCCTTTGGCAACCCCGACAACTTCGGCAAGCAAGTGGGCGGCGACATCCTCGCCGACAAGAAGACCTTCCTGCTGATCCGCGCGCTCGAAAAGGCGCAGGGTGCCGACCGCGAGGCCCTGGCGGCTGAACTCGGTCAGAAGCGCGATGGCAAAGTCGAGCGGGTCCTCGACCTCTACCGCCGCCTTGGGGTGGACGTGGAATTGCGCGATGCCATGGCGGGTCAAGTCACCCTGGCCGAAGGGGCCCTCGCCCGCATGAAGGCCGCCCGACCCGACTCCCTCGCCGGCTCGGACGCCGCCATCGGCTTGCTCCACGGCGTCGCCGAAATGGTCACCGCCCGCCTCAGTTGAAAGCCCCGCCTTCGTGGTGGGCAACCTGAGGCCCAACAGGGTGTTCTGCCCGAATGCCCGGTGTACCTTTGTCGGTCGCACAGCGAATCAATGGACCTCCATTCCCACCTGAGCAACGCCGAGCCGGCCGCCATCGAGGCCCTGTATCGGAAGTTCCTCGCCGACCCGAACTCGGTAGACCCGACGTGGCGGCACTTTTTCCTCGGTTTCGACTTTGCCCAACGCGTTTACGGCGAGGACGCCCTCGAGTCTGGGGGGACGTCTGGAGCAAGTGCAGCTGGCGCTGCGATGGGGCCGAAGGAATTTCGGGTCATCAACCTCATCCACGCCTACCGGACCCGCGGCCACCTGTTCACCAAGACCAACCCGGTGCGCGCCCGCCGGGATTACCGCCCCGACCTCAGCATTGCCCACTTCGGGCTGGAGGAAGCGGACATGGACACCGTGTTTGAAGCCGGAAGCGAGGTTGGCATCGGGCCATCCTCCTTGCGCGACATCATCGCCCACCTCGAGGAGACGTACTGCCACAGCATCGGCATCGAGTACATGTACATCCGCGAGCCGGAACGCTGGACGTGGTTCAAGGACCACATCGAGTTGGCGAACCGCCCGGTGCTGAGTGAGGCGGAGAAGAAGCAGATTTTCAAAAAGCTCAACCAAGCCACCGTCTTCGAGGAATTCCTCCAGAAGAAGTTCGTGGGCCAGAAACGCTTCAGCGTGGAGGGGGGCGAAAGCCTGCTGCCGGCGCTCGACGCCATCGTCGAACGGGGCTCGGAGCTGGGCGCCAAGGAATTCATCATCGGGATGGCCCACCGCGGGCGCCTCAACACCTTGGCCCACATCCTCAACAAGCCGTACACCGACATCTTCGAGGAGTTTGCCGGCAAGGCCTATGACCACGGCGACGACTTTGACGGGGACGTGAAGTACCACATGGGCTACAGCACGGACCTCATGGCCGACACCGGCATGCCCGTCCACATCACCTTGGCGCCGAACCCCTCGCACCTCGAGGCGGTCGACCCGGTGGTGGAAGGCATCGCCCGCGCCCGCATTGACCGCGAGCACCAGACCGAAGACGCGGTGGTGCCGATTCTCGTGCACGGCGATGCCGCCGTGGCCGGTCAAGGCGTCGTCTACGAAGTGGTGCAGATGGCCCAACTCGACGGCTACCGCACGGGCGGCACGATCCACTTGGTCGTCAACAACCAGGTGGGCTTCACGACCAATTATCTCGACGCGCGGTCGAGCACCTATTGCACGGACGTCGCCAAGGCGACCCACTGCCCGGTGTTCCACGTCAATGCCGACGATGCCGAGGCCGTGGTGACCGCCGTGCGCATCGCCCTCGAATACCGGCAGCGCTGGCACCGGGATGTCTTCATCGACCTGCTCGGATACCGCAAATACGGCCACAACGAGGGCGACGAGCCCAAGTTCACCCAGCCCAAGCTGTACCAAGCGATTCAGCAGCACCACAACGCCCGTGAGATTTACCTGCAGCAGCTCGAGTCAGAGGGCCTGATGGACCGCAACGCCGCCGATGCGATGCGCGCCGAGGTCGAGAACAAGCTGGACGCCGCCATGGAACAGGCCAAGTCGGCGGAGAAGATCCACGTGACCAATTTCCTCGACGGACTGTGGCAGGATTACCGGATGAAGCAGCCTGGCGACGACGCCATGGAAGTGTGGACCGGCTTTGACCGCGCGCGGCTGGGCCGTCTGGCCGAAGCCTTGTGCAGCCTGCCGGAGGACAAGAAGTACTTCCGGAAGGTCAAGAAGCTCTTCAAGGACCGCAGCACCATGATTGCGGAGGACCGGTTGGATTGGGGACTCGGAGAATTGTTGGCCTACGGCACGTTGCTCGTGGAAGGCCATCCCGTCCGGGTCAGCGGCCAGGACGTGGAGCGCGGGACGTTCAGCCACCGCCATGCCGTGGTGAAGACCGAGGACACGGAGGAGGAGCGGATTCCATTGAACCACCTCGAAGAGGGCCAGGAGACGCTGTCCATTTACAACTCCAACCTCAGCGAATACGGGGTCATGGGCTTCGATTTCGGCTACGCTTACGGCACGCCGGAGGGGCTGACCATTTGGGAGGCGCAGTTCGGCGACTTCAACAATGGCGCCCAGATCATCATCGACCAGTTCCTCTCCGCAGGGGAAGACAAATGGAATGCCCCCAATGGCCTGACGCTCTTCCTGCCGCACGGCTACGAAGGCATGGGCAGTGAGCATTCCAGCGGCCGCATGGAACGGTACCTGCAGCTCTGTGCACAGGACAACATGCAAGTGGCCAATCCCACCACGCCGGCCAACCATTTCCACCTGTTGCGCCGCCAGGTGCTGCGTCCTTTCCGGAAGCCGTTGGTGGTGTTCACGCCCAAGAAGCTCTTGCGCTATCCCGATGCGGTCAGCACCATGGCCGACCTCGCGGAAGGCAAGTTCCAGGCCGTCATCGACGACCCGCAGCGCGCCGGCAGTTCGGCGGACAGCGTGAAGCACGTGGTGTTGTGCTCGGGCAAATTCTACTACGACCTGCTCGAGGAGCGCAAAAAGCGGGTGCAAGCCGGCGAGATGGACAGCATTGCGCTGGTCCGGCTCGAGCAGCTCTATCCCTT
>CBFHWV010000081.1:0-8763 GCA_965659565.1 uncultured Flavobacteriales bacterium | reverse complement strand
ATTGTGGGCGCGGGGGGCAACCTCGTTGACCAGGATCCGGCCCTCCTTGTCGAGGAAGAGCTCGATGGCGAGCAAACCCACGAAATCCATGGCTTCCACCACGGAGAGGGCCACCCTGCGGGCCTCGGCCACGACCGCCTCGGAAATGCGGGCCGGCGCGACGAGGTAGTCGACGAGGTTGAGTTCGTTGAAGACGGATTCCACCACCGGATACGTCTTGACCTCGCCGGTCGTGGAGCGGGCCACGATGACGCTCAGCTCCTTCTCAATGTCGACGGCGTCCTCGAGCACACACGGCGCGTCAAAGGCATCGGCGGCATCAGCCTCCGTGCGGATGACCTGCACGCCTCGGCCGTCATAACCGCCGGTGCGCAACTTCTGGACCACTGGCAGGCCGCGCGACAGGGCCTCGGCCCGGCCGTCCTCGACCAACGCGAAATCCGACGTCGGGATGCCGTGGTCGGCGTAGAACTGCTTTTGCGTGCCCTTGTCGCGGATGAGCGCGAGGTGGGCGGGGTCGGGCAACACCTGCACGCCCATGGCCTTGAGGGCCGTCAGCCCTTCGATGCTCACGTTCTCGATCTCCACCGTCACCACATCGAGGGTGCGGCCCCAGGCGATGACTGCTTCGTCATCGTTGAGGTCGCCCTGGGTGAATTGGTGGGCAATCCGGGCGCACGGGCACTGCGGATCGGGATCGAGGATATGGATGCGGTAATCGAGGTCGAGCGCTGCCTGGATGGTCATCCGGCCGAGCTGGCCGCCGCCGAGGAATCCGATGCGCAGGTCCGCGCCGTTGCGAAAGGTTGCCGAGTCGCCTTGCATGGCGGCGAAGATACCGGCCTAATTTCGGAGCATGACCCGCAGCCTTCTGCTTCTCGTGATCCTTCTTTCCACCGGACTGACCACTCGAGCCCAGAGCGATTGGTGGTACGAGCCGGATGAGCAGGGGGGCAACACCGCCGGGCAAGACCAGCGGCCGCTGAGCGAACGGAGCTTTCGGGAGCGCTTGACGTTTGGCGGCACCGCTGCGTTCCAACTCGGCACCGTGACCCTGATCGGCGGGGCGCCACAGGTCGGGTACCGCGTCAACGACAACCTGCTGGCCGGCGTCGGGGGCACCTACTATTTCAACCGGTGGAAGGACATCGGATACACCGAACACCTCTATGGCGGCAATGCGTGGGCGCGGCACAAGCTCTTTTCTCGCGTCTTCGCCCACGTCGAATCGGAACACATCAGCTTGGAAGCCTTTGGGCCCTTCAATCCGGTGCGCCAACGCCAGTGGGTGTCGATGCTCTGGGTCGGTGGCGGGTACTATCAAGGTGTCTCCGACCGGCTCGGGGCGGGATTGACCATTCTCTACGACGTCTCTGAAAATCCGCTCAATCCGTACGACAACCCCACCATTCGCGGCGGGGTGGCATTTGGATTCTGACAATTCCCGACTTTCGCGCCATGGACATCCTCCAGAACACCTTTCTCGGCAATACGCTCCAAAGCTGGCTCATGGCCCTCGCTTGGGCCGTCGGTGGCATCATTGTAGCCCGCATTCTGTACAAAGTGGTCGGTGGCATTGCCCGCAAGCTGACGGCCAAGACGCGCTCCAACCTCGACGACCTCATCGTCGACAAGCTCGAGGAACCGCTGGTGCTCGCCCTCACCATCATCGCCCTGCGCACAGGATATGGCCAACTCAGCTTCGGAGACGGGGTCGACGACTTTGTGGACGCCGCGATGAAAGTCGCCTACGCGCTCAACATCACGTGGGGCATCGCCCGACTGGTCGACGCGGTCATCATGAACTACTTCGTGCCATTCACCCTGCGCAAGGAGAGCACGATGATGGACCAATTCGCGCCCATCCTGCGCAAAGGCCTGCGGTCCTTGATCTGGGTCTTGGGCCTCATCATGGCGCTCAACAACGCCGGCTACGACGTTGGGGCCTTGCTCGCGGGTGTCGGCATCGGAGGTTTGGCGATGGCCATGGCGGCCAAGGACTTCGTGTCCAACATCTTCGGCGGCATCACCGTCTTTGTGGACAAGCCCTTCCAAGTCGGAGACCGCGTCCAGATCGGCGGCTACGACGGCACCATCGAGGAGATTGGCATTCGGTCCACACGGCTGCGGACCCTGGCCGGACGCCTGGTCATCATTCCCAACTTCAAGTTCACCGACAGCTTTGTCGAGAACGTCACCATCGAGCCGGCGCGCAAGGTGTCGCTGACGTTGGGATTGACCTATGACACCACGCCTGAACGCGTGGAGGAGGCCATCGGCATCATCCGGACCATCATTGCCGAGCGCTCGGAGACCCTGCAAGACGAGCCGACCATCTGGTTCGACAGCTTCGGCGACTTCTCGCTGAACATCAAGGTCATCTACTACATCAAAAAGGAGGGCCACTGGGCCTACAGCCCGAGCGAGGTGAATTTGGAAATCCTCAAGCGCTTCAATGCGGCCGGACTCGACTTCGCCTTCCCAACCCAGACGCTCCTCACCCCCGACGTCGCCGCCAGCTGATTGGCCGAGGCTCCGTCGATCGACCCCGGTGATAGGGGTCAGTGGGCGATGTGGAGGGGTTGGCGGTGTTGGGGACCGAGAAAGAGGCAGGTGCCCGGGGGCCAACCGGCGACGTTGAGGCGGAGCGTCCCCGCCGGGGATTGGCCCGTCGCCAGCGTGCGGCCTTGCAAGTCGACCACGCGCCAATCGCCGCCTTCAAAAGGAAGCGTCACCAGCGATGTCGCGGGCTGCGGGTACGGCAAATCACGACGTTCTGCTGCCTCGTCCACGCCAGCGGCGTCATCGGTCACCAGGAATTGTCCCATCATGCCACCATCCTCGTGGGTGAGCATGTGGCAGTGGTACATGTAGGGAATATCGGGATTGGCGAAGTCCTCGAAAACCGCGATGAACTTGGCCGATTGCATGGCGGGGATGAACACCACATCCTTGCGACCGGCCTCTTCCGGCGGGGGCGGTGCCCCATTGCGTTCCAGAATGTGGAACTGGACATCGTGGATGTGGAAGGGGTGCCCAATGGCGCTCTGGTTGAGGATGTTCCACACTTCAACATCACCGAGGGAAACGGTGTAATTGATGACCTCCATGTCAAACGGTGCCCCGTTGAACTGAAAATGCCCATTGAGCTGGTTCATGCCCATGGACACTGGCGACATCGTGATGATGCGGTCCGTATCGGCGTCCTCCTCTGTGAAGGGGTTGGCGTTGCCCGGATCCAGCACCTCCGGCAAGGCGGTCTCCACACCCACCACAGACTCGCCCACCTGCAACTCCAGCAATGCGAAGTCAGCGCCATTCAGAGGGTTCGGGTTGTAGCCCTCCATTTGCATTCCCATTCCCATCCCGGGGTAAGTACCACCGTAAACTCCATTTGCAAATTCAGATGCATGGCTCATCAAAGTGAGCGATTGCCCCTCCATTCCGGTGGCGTCCACCATGATTTCACACCGCTCGCCGGGTGAAAGGCGGATACGGGTCACCGACACGGGCGCCGGCAGGAGCCCACCTTCGGTGGCGATGACCTGGAATTCCATATCGTCCCCGAAGCCGACGTTGAACACCCGCTGTGACGCCCCATTGAGCAGGTGGAAACGCACCCATTGTGCGGGCACTTCCAAGGTGGCATCCGTCGTAGCATTGACCATGACCACGTCGTCGGTGTTGGAATCGGGCTCAATGTGACCTTCCTCGTCAAAAGCCTTGGTCTGAAGGATTAAGGGGAACTCATCCACGCCATACGTCCGCGGCAATGGCAGGGCTTGCTCGACCGCATCGCGCACCCAGATCATCCCTGCCAGTCCTTTGCTGACATGGGCATTGGTCATCATGTGCAAATGGGGATGATACCAATAGGTGCCGGCCTTGTCCATGACTTCGAAGGCTGGAGACCACGCAGCGCCCGGCGCAATGATGGTATGGGGGCCACCATCGTGCTCTGGTGCCACGTGCATGCCATGCCAATGCATGGTGGTCATCTCCGAAATGCCATTGACCACGTTGAGCTCCACCTGTTGGCCCGCGTGGAGTTCGAGCACCGGGCCAAGCACTGGGCCATTGATGCCGAGGGTCGGGGTCACCACGCCAGGCAGAAACTCATGCTGACCGCTATCCAGGGTCAACGTGAATTCCGACCCCGTCTCCAACGGAGGAAGCAGCAAAGGCTGCTGTCCCACAACGGCGTTTCCAAGAAAGATGGCGACAAACAGCGCCATGGTGTTCACCATACATCGAATCATGCCTCAAAAATGGGATTGAAAGAGAAAGGCAGAGGTAACATGGGTTACACTCGCCTATCTGGCGCGGCCGGGGTTTTCGCGGACGAAGGCGGCCCAGCCGCCGCCCTTGCCGCCAAGGGTCGGGGTGCCCATTTCGTAAAGGTGGCAGAGCGCGACGGCGAGGCCGTCGGTGGCGTCGAGGTCGCGCGGCATGTCGGCGTCCGGAATCTTGAGCGTCCGCTGCACCATGCCGGCCACCTGCTCCTTGGAAGCGGCGCCCGACCCGGTGATGGCCTGCTTGACGCGGCGCGGAGCGTACTCGGCCACCGGCACTTCTCGAACGAGCGCTGCGGCGAGGGCCACCCCTTGCGCGCGGCCGAGCTTGAGCATGGACTGCACGTTCTTGCCAAAGAAGGGGGCCTCGACGGCAAAGTGGTCCGGCGCGTGGGCTTCGATCAGTCCGGCGCACCGCTCGTGGATGCGCTTGAGCTTGGCGGCGTGGTCCTTGACCTTGGACAGGTGCAGGGCGCCCATCTCGAGGAGCTCGACCCGGTTGCGCGACCAGGCCCGGATGACGCCGTAGCCCATGATGGTGGTGCCGGGGTCAATGCCGAGGATGATGGTCGGTTCGTTGCTCACAGCTGCAAATTGCATGCGGACAGGCGCGAATTCACCGCGCAGGGCATGAAAATGTCCCCCGTCTTTTCCGGGGCGCCATCCTACCTTGAGGCCATGTCGGACGCCCCCGCCCAACGCCATTCCGGTTCGGCCATTCCGGCCTCGGGATGGGGGCTGCGCGCGCTGGGCATCGCCCTCCCTTTGGTGGCCACCGTGCTCTTGCTGAACCAACAACTGAAGGCCATTCCCTCGGAGGCTTGGACGTGGTCCATCGACCCGCTCTATGTGTTGGCGGCCCTGGTGTTGGTGCCGGTCAATTGGGGGCTGGAGGCGTTCAAATGGGCGGCGCTCATGCCGTGGGGCAAGTTGGCCAGCCGGTTTCGGCAGGTCTTGTACGGCACGGCGTGGTCCTTGATCGGACCCCTTCGACTCGGCGCCGTGGTGGGCCGGGTCGCGGCGGTCCATCCCCGTCAGCGGGGGCAAGCCGTGCGTGCCTTTGCCACGGCGAGCGTCTCCCAATGGTGGTGCACCATCACGGCCGCCGGGCTGGCCCTGCTGACCACCGATTGGTGGCCCCTCTCGGCCGCCGTCCTCGGGCTGTCGGCGGTGGTGCTCGGGTTGTACTTCGGTTGGTCGCCCGCGTTCTGGAAGTGGATCCGCAACACCCGGTGGACGCGCCAGTGGCGGGTGGCCCGGCGCATCGCCACGATCCGGCGCCGGCGGGCCCTCAGCCTCAGCATCGTGCGCTACTTGGTCATGCTCGTCCAATTCGTGTTGCTCCTCACCGCCTTTGGGCACCTCGCCCACTGGGACATCGCCGACCAAATCCTCGCCCAACTCACCGGCGGTGCGGGCATGTGGGGGCTGACCTCCCTGGCCCCGTTTCCCCTGCTCGGCGACCTCGGCATCCGGGAAGCTGCCGCCATGCTGACCCTGCCCGCTCCGACGCCGCGGGATGCCACCGCCATCTTGGGCGCGACCCTCACGTTGTGGGGGATGAACCTGCTGCTGCCCGCTGTGGTGGGGGTGCTCTGGCAATGGTCTGCACATCGGTCCCGAGGAGGGTCGGCCAAGTTGTGAGCGTGGTCGTTCTGTTTGTCATCGCGGCATTGGTGCTGCTCGCCCATGGGAGGCAGGTCCTGCAATGGCGCAGGGCCATGCGGGTGCCCTTCGATGCGTCCGACCTCGAAGGAGCGCCGCACATCGGACTGACCGTGGTACTGCCCGTCCGCAACGAGGCCGAGACCTTGCCCCGGTTGCTGTCGGACTTGGCCAAGCAATCGCACTTGCCGCTGGAAGTGCTGGTGGTCGATGACGCATCTGAAGACGGCACGCGGGCGGCCATCGGGCAGCAGACCTGGCCGTTTCCGCTTCGCGTGATCGACAATCCGGGGCGCGGCAAGAAGGCGGGGCTGTCGGCCGGCATCCAGGCCGCCGCCTCCGAATGGGTGGTCCAGGTCGACGCCGACACCCGCGTGGGGCCGGATGCCCTGGCGGCTGTGGCGATGGAACTGGACACCAAAGGGGGAGCGCTCGACATGGCGCTGTTGCCATTGCGGCTGGCGACCGATGCACGCCGGCCGCCGGAGCGCCGCTTCGACCGGCTGCAAGCCCTGGACTTCGCGGCGATGCAAGGCTGGGCCATCGCCGCTGTGGACCGCCAACAGGCCGCCATGGCCAGCGGTGGCGGCTGGCTGTGGCGCACCGCGGCCTTTCCACACGGGGAGCTGCGGCCGGAATTGCCGAGCGGAGACGACGTCTTTGCCCTGGCCGCCCTCATCGAGCGGGGCGCCCAAAGCCGGGTGGGCCGCATCGCCCATCGGGCGGCCATGGTGTCCGCTCAGCCGATGGCCACCCCTTCGGAGCTGCTCCACCAACGCATCCGGTGGGGGGCCAAATCCGTGCATTACCCCCCAGCCCTCTCCGAAGCCCGCAGGGTCGCGCTCGTTGTGGCTGCCGTGCATGCCGCCGGACTGGCACTGCTCCTCGCATCGCCACGGGCAGGGCTGGCTTTCTGGGCGGTCAAAAGCGGGCTCGACATGGCCTACACCGCACGCATCGGCAAGGCCTATGGCCTGCTGCCCTCAGGGCGAAGCCGCGCCATCCTCGACCTGCTGGCCTTGGCGGTGCTGCACCCGGTTTTCATTGCCACCACCCTCCTTTTGATGCCCTTCCGAACGGCGCGGTGGAAGGGACGGCCCGCCACCTAATTTGCCCCCGTGCAGATGGCCCTTTCCTTCTTCCGGCGCGAGCCCACCGCCCTCCTTGGCGCGGTCTGGATTCTGCTGTGGACGGGGGTCGCCCTGACGAGCGCGATGTGGCGGCCGGACCCGAGCCTGTATGCCAATGACCAGCACCTCGAATGGTCCATGCTGCCGCCGGGCACGACCGTCGACCTCGACAGCGCCGGCATCGCCGAAAACACATTCCCCACCCGCACTTTCTGGCTGGGCACGGACCGCTTCGGCCGGGATTACCTGTCGCGCCTGGTGGCCGGATCGGGGTTGTCGCTGCTCGTGGGCCTCGTGGCGGTGTTTCTGTCGCTGCTGATCGGGGTGCCGCTGGGCGCCTTCGCAGGCTACCTCGGCGGGCGATTTGATGCGGTGGTGAGCTGGTTGCTGCAGGTGGTCTGGAGCATCCCCACCTTGTTGCTGGTGTTGGCCATCACGTTGGCCTTTGGCAAAGGGTTCGAACAGGTCTTCCTCGCCATCGGCCTGTCGATGTGGGTGGAAGTGGCCCGCGTGGTGCGGGGCCAAACCCTCGCGTTGCGCCACATTGAATGGGTGGAAGCCGGCCGCGTATTGGGCCTGTCCACCCCGCGCATTGTGCTGGGCCACATCTTGCCCAACCTCGCCGGTCCCATTGCGGTCATCGCCAGCGCCAACTTCGCCGCAGCCATCCTCATCGAGGCCGGATTGAGCTTCATGGGCGTCGGCGCCCAGATTCCCATGCCGAGCTGGGGCAACCTCATCCGCGACCACTACAGCAGCATCCTGACCGGCCACGCCCACCTCGCCCTGCTGCCGGGCGCGTGCATCGTCGGCCTCGTCCTCGCCTTCAACGCCTTGTCCAACGCCCTGGCCCGCGCCTCCTCCCGGCGCGGGGCTTCCTAACTTTCACCCTGATGAACGCCGATTCCCGCATCTACGTCGCCGGTCACCGGGGCATGGTCGGTCAAGCCCTGTGCCGGGCCCTCTCCGATGCCGGCTTGCCGGTCCCCATCACGTTCACCAGCGCCGAGCTCGACCTCCGAGACCAAGCCGCCGTGCGCGCCATGATGGCCAAGGAGCGCCCCACCCACGTCTTTGTGGCCGCGGCCAAGGTGGGCGGCATCCACGCCAACAACGTGATGCGCGCGGAGTTTCTCTACGACAACCTCATGATTGAGGCCAACCTCATCCACGCCGCCCATGACGTCGGTGTGGAGAAGCTCCTGTTCCTCGGGTCGAGTTGCATTTACCCGAAGCATGCCGCCCAGCCCCTGACCGAGGCGGCCCTGCTGACTGGAGCGCTGGAGCCGACCAACGAGCCGTACGCCATCGCCAAGATTGCCGGCATCAAGCTCTGCGAGGCCTATCGCGACCAGTATGGCGCCAATTTCATCTCGGCGATGCCGACCAACCTCTACGGGCCGGGCGACAACTACGACCTGCAGAACAGCCACGTGGTGCCGGCCCTGTTGCGCAAATTCCACGAAGCCAAAACCGCGGGCGCGGCGACCGTGACCTGCTGGGGATCGGGGTCGCCCCGCCGAGAATTCCTGCACGTCGACGACCTCGCCGCCGCCTGCCTGTTCCTGATGCAGGAATACGACGGACGCGACTTTGTCAACGTGGGCACGGGGGAGGACCTGCCCATACGCGAACTGGCCGAGCTCATCGCCCGCATTGTCGGGTTTGAAGGCGAC
>CBFHWV010000080.1:0-8764 GCA_965659565.1 uncultured Flavobacteriales bacterium | reverse complement strand
CCTCCCGTAATGTCACCGGACTTACCGGCCACACGTGGGATCTTTGCCAGAATGCGGCCGGTGTCGACTTTGTCTCCCTCCTCCACACTGACGTGGGCGCCCACAGGCAAAGAGTAGACCTTCAACACCTCCTTCTTCGGCCCTACAACGTGGATGGCCGGGTTCTTCTTCTTGTCCTTGGTCTCCGTGATCACAATCTCACGGAAGCCCGTCTGCTCGTCCAGCTCCTCGCGGTAGGTCACGCCCTCCTCGATCATGTCGAAGACAATCGTTCCCTGCTCCTCGCTGATGATGGCGTTGTTGTAGGGGTCCCATGTGCAAATGGTATCGCCCTTCTTGATCTTCTTGCCATTCTTGACCTGAAGTACCGCACCATAAGGCAGGTTCGTAGAGCTCAGCGTGATGCCAATCTGGGGATCGACCACCTTGAACTCCGTCGAACGGGAAACCACCACGGTTTCAACCTCACCGTCTGGTGTGGTCCTTTGCACGGTGCGCAGGTCCTCCAGCTCTACCACACCATCTTGGCGGGCGGTGATTTCGTTCTCGTCAGAGATCTTGGACGCCGTACCACCAACGTGGAACGTACGCAGCGTCAGCTGCGTTCCAGGCTCACCGATGGACTGTGCTGCGATGACGCCCACAGCCTCACCTTCCTGAACCAAGCGGTTCGAGCTCAGGGCACGGCCATAACACTTGGCACACACACCGCGGCGGCTTTCGCACGTCAACACGGAGCGCATTTCGACTTCGTCGATGCCGGCCTCCTCGATGGCTGCAGCCACTGCTTCGGTGATCTCTGCTCCGGTTTCCACGATGAGCTCGCCGCTCTCTGGATGGGTGATGTCCTGAACAGAGGTCCGACCGATGATGCGGTCGGCCAATGACTCCACAATCTCCTCGTTCTTGCGCAAGGCCGTTGCGGTCAATCCGCGGATGGTACCGCAGTCCTGCTCATTGATGATCACATCCTGGGCAACGTCGACCAAACGACGGGTCAAGTAACCCGCGTCAGCCGTCTTCAACGCCGTATCCGCGAGACCCTTACGGGCACCGTGGGTGGAGATGAAGTACTCCAAGATGGAGAGGCCCTCCTTGAAGTTGGAGAGGATGGGGTTCTCAATGATGTCCTGGCCACCGGCAGCACTCGACTTCTGAGGCTTGGCCATCAGACCACGCATGCCGCTCAACTGACGGATCTGCTCCTTGGAACCACGGGCTCCAGAGTGCATCATCATGTAGATGGAGTTGAAGCCCTGCTTGTCGGTCTCCAGGCGCTCCATCAGGATGTTGGTCAACCGCGAGTTGGTGTTGGTCCAGATGTCGATGATCTGGTTGTACCGCTCGTTGTTGGTGATGAGGCCCATGTTGTAGTTGTCCATCACCTCGCCGACACGCTCGTTGGCGCTGTCGACCAGCTTGACCTTCTCTGCTGGAATGATGATGTCATTCAGGTTGAAGCTCAGGCCACCCTTGTACGCCATCGTGAAGCCGAGCTTCTTGATGTCGTCCAGAAACTGAACCGTGCGAGGCACACCCACAGCGAGCAGCACGTTGGAGATGATGGTCCGCAAGCTCTTCTTGGTGAGGAGCTCGTTGACGTAACCGGCCTCGTTCGGCACCACTTCATTGAAGAGCACGCGGCCCACAGTGGTGTCGATGATGGAGGCGTTGCCTGCGGCATCTTCCCAACGCACCTTGATGCCAGCGTGCAGTGCAGCACGGCCTTCGTTGTGGGCAATGATGACCTCCTCCGGAGAGTAGAACGTCATGCCTTCACCCTTCACCGGCTCTTCCTCGGTGGCTTTGCGCTCCTTGGTGATGTAGTACAAGCCGAGGACCATGTCCTGCGACGGCACCGTGATTGGAGCTCCGTTGGCCGGATTGAGGATGTTGTGGCTCGCCAGCATGAGCAGCTGGGCCTCGAGAATGGCCGCTGGGCCAAGCGGAAGGTGCACAGCCATCTGGTCACCGTCGAAGTCGGCATTGAACGCCGTACATGCGAGGGGGTGCAACTGGAGGGCCTTGCCCTCGATCATCTTGGGCTGGAAGGCCTGGATGCCGAGGCGGTGCAGGGTCGGAGCACGGTTGAGCAGCACCGGGTGCGACTTCATCACGTTCTCGAGGATGTCCCACACGACGGGCTCCTTGGCGTCCACAATCTTCTTGGCAGACTTGACCGTCTTCACTACGCCCCGCTCGATCATCTTGCGGATGATGAACGGCTTGTAGAGCTCGGCCGCCATGTTCTTCGGCATGCCGCACTCGTGAAGCTTGAGCTCCGGTCCGACGACGATGACGGAACGGGCGGAGTAGTCCACACGCTTACCGAGGAGGTTCTGACGGAAACGGCCCTGCTTGCCCTTGAGGCTGTCAGACAGGGACTTCAGCGGGCGGTTGCTCTCCGTCTTCACGGCAGAGGACTTCCGGCTGTTGTCGAACAGGCTGTCGACCGCTTCTTGGAGCATCCGCTTCTCGTTCCGGAGGATCACGTCCGGGGCCTTGATCTCGATCAGGCGCTTCAGTCGGTTGTTCCGGATGATGACGCGGCGGTAGAGGTCATTGAGGTCGGACGTGGCAAAACGGCCACCGTCGAGTGGCACCAACGGGCGCAGCTCTGGCGGAATGACCGGAACGACCTTGACGATCATCCATTCCGGCTTGTTTTCCACGCGCTCGTTGCCGTCGCGCAACGCTTCGACCACCTGGAGACGCTTGAGGGCCTCGTTCTTCCGCTGCTGGCTCGTCTCGGTGTTGGCCGCATGGCGCAAATCGAAGCTGAGCTGCTTGAGATCGAGGTTGCCCAACATGTCGAACAGGGCCTCCGCGCCCATCTTGGCGATGAACTTGTTGGGGTCCTTCTCGTCCAAGTACTGGTTGTCCTTGGGCAGGGTGTCGAGGATGTCGAGATACTCCTCTTCCGTGAGGAACTCGTTCACGTCCAACGCCTCACCGTCGGTCTTCGTCGCCACACCCGGCTGGATCACCACGTACCGCTCGTAGTAGATGATCTGATCGAGCTTCTTGGTCGGCAGGCCGAGCAGGTATCCAATCTTGTTGGGCAGGCTCCGGAAGTACCAGATGTGCGCCACAGGGATCACGAGCTGGATGTGGCCCATGCGCTCGCGGCGGACCTTCTTCTCGGTCACCTCCACGCCGCAGCGGTCACAAACGATGCCCTTGTAGCGGATCCGCTTGTACTTGCCGCAGTGACACTCGTAGTCCTTGACAGGGCCGAAAATGCGCTCGCAGAACAGGCCATCGCGCTCCGGCTTGTACGTCCGGTAGTTGATGGTTTCCGGCTTCAGCACCTCGCCGTGGCTCTGCTCGAGGATTTCCTCGGGCGACGCCATGCTGATGCGAATCTTGTTGAAGTCGCTGGAGAGCTTCGGGGTCTTGTTGTTGGTCATCTCTTGGTGAGGATCAAAAATTCAAAGCAGGAGCAACTCAGGCCTCGAGGGCCACGGTCAATCCCAATCCACGCAACTCGTGCATCAATACGTTGAAGGACTCCGGGATGCCAGGCGTTGGCATCGGGTCGCCCTTGACAATGGCCTCGTAGGTCTTGGCACGTCCGACCACGTCGTCCGACTTGACCGTGAGGATCTCCTGGAGAATGTGGGAGGCACCAAAGGCCTCGAGGGCCCAGACCTCCATCTCTCCGAAACGCTGTCCACCGAACTGCGCCTTACCGCCCAACGGCTGCTGGGTGATGAGGCTGTACGGGCCAATGGAACGGGCGTGCATCTTGTCGTCCACCATGTGGCTCAGCTTGATCATGTAGATCACGCCGACCGTTGCTGGTTGGTCGAAGCGCTCGCCGGTCTCCCCATCGTAGAGGTGGGTCACACCGAAGCTCGGCACGCCGGCCTTCTCGGTGTATCCGGTGATCTCATCGAGGCTGGCACCATCGAAAATCGGGGTCGCGAACTTCATGCCCATCTTCTCACCCGCCCATCCGAGGACGGTTTCGTAGATCTGACCGAGGTTCATTCGGGAAGGGACACCCAGCGGGTTGAGTACGATGTCGACCGGGGTGCCGTCCTCGAGGAATGGCATGTCCTCCTGGCGCACGATCCGGGCCACAATGCCCTTGTTTCCGTGGCGTCCAGCCATCTTGTCACCGACCTTGAGCTTCCGCTTGTTGGCGACGAAGACCTTGGCCAGCTTCACAATGCCAGCAGGGAGCTCGTCACCCACCGTCACTTGGAACTTCTTGCGCTTGAACGTTCCCAGGAGGTCGTTGTACTTCAGATTGTAATTGTGGACCACGCGCTTGACCAAGGCATTGTTGCCTTCGTCGCGGGTCCAACCGTCGGTGTTCACGATGCTGAAGTCGAGCGTCTGCAGGGCGCGTTGCGTGAACTTCACCCCCTTCTTGATCTGCACCTCCTGGTAGTAGTTCATGACACCTTGAGAGGTCTTGCCTCCCACGATTTTCATAAGCTTCTCCACCAGCGTCTTGCGCAATGCAGCGGCCTCCTTGTCGAATTCACCGTCGATGGTCTCCAGAACGGCCTTGTCCGCCGCTTTCGCCTTGCGGTCCTTGACCATGCGGGAGAAGAGCATCTTGTCGATGACCACACCGTTCGCACTGGGTCCGAGCTTCAGTGAGGCGTCCTTGACGTCTCCAGCCTTGTCGCCGAAAATGGCGCGCAAGAGCTTCTCCTCAGGGCTTGGGTCACTTTCTCCCTTCGGCGTGATTTTACCGATCAGGATGTCGCCGGCCCCAACGTGGGCGCCGATGCGAATGAGGCCATTCTCATCGAGGTCCTTGGTGGCTTCCTCGCTGACATTCGGGATGTCCGCGGTCAACTCCTCCTGACCCCGTTTCGTGTCGCGCACCTCCAAGCTGTACTCCGTCACGTGCAGCGAAGTGAACACATCCTCGCGAACAACGCGATCGGAGATCACGATGGCGTCCTCAAAGTTGTATCCCTTCCATGGCATGAAGGCCACCTTCATGTTCTGACCGAGGGCGAGCTCACCGGACTGGGTGGAGTAACCCTCCACCAAGATGTCTCCCTTCTCGACGCGCATGCCTTTGCTCACAATGGGCTTCAGGTTGATGCACGTGCCTTGGTTGGTCTTGGCAAACTTGGTGATGTCGTAGACTTTCACGTCGTCTTCGAAGGACACCAAGCGGTCATTCTCATCCATCTGGTAGCGGATGTGGATTTCGTTGCCATCCACGTATTCCACCACACCGTCTCCCTCTGCCGTGACCAGCACTCGGCTGTCGCGGGCCACTTGTCCTTCCAAACCAGTTCCAACGATGGGGCTGTTGGGGCGCATCAATGGCACCGCCTGACGCATCATGTTGGATCCCATCAGCGCCCGGTTGGCGTCGTCGTTCTCGAGGAACGGAATGAGGGACGCCGCGATGGAGGCGATCTGGTTGGGTGCTACGTCGACGTACTTGATCTCCTTTGGCGCCACCAACGGGAAGTCGCTCTGAAGGCGCGCCTTGATGATGTCGTTCTGGAAGGTGCCGTCGTCGTTGAGGCCCACCGTCGCTTGCGCGATGATGGCGCTGTCCTCTTCCTCGGCGCTCAGGTATTTGATGCCATCGCTGCCAGGCGTGGCCACGCCCTCATTGACTTCGCGGTAAGGTGTCTCAATGAAGCCGAGGCGGTTGACCTTGGCGTACACGCACAGGCTGCTGATCAAACCGATGTTTGGACCTTCCGGCGTCTCAATCGTGCAGAGGCGGCCGTAGTGCGTGTAGTGCACGTCTCGGACCTCAAAGCCCGCGCGCTCACGGGACAGACCTCCGGGACCGAGTGCAGAGATGCGGCGCTTGTGCGTCACTTCGCTCAGCGGGTTCGTCTGGTCCATGAACTGGCTCAACTGGTTCGTTCCGAAGAACGAGTTGATCACCGAGCTCAGCGTCTTGGCGTTGATCAGGTCGGTCGGGGTGAACACCTCGTTGTCACGCACGTTCATGCGCTCACGGATGGTCCGGGCCATCCGAGCGAGGCCCACGCCGAACTGGTTGTGGAGCTGCTCGCCCACCGTTCGGATGCGGCGGTTGGAGAGGTGGTCGATGTCGTCCACATCCGACTTCGAGTTCACGAGGTCGATGAGGAACTTGATGATGAGGATGATGTCGTCCTTGGTCAGCGTGCGGGACTCCTCGGACATGTCGATGCCGAGCTTCCGGTTGATGCGGAAACGGCCCACTTCACCCAAGTCGTAACGCTGCTCGGAGAAGAACAACTTGTCAATCACGCCGCGCGCCGTGTCCATGTCTGGCGGCTCTGCGTTCCGGAGCTGGCGGTAGATGTATTCCACAGCCTCCTTCTCCGAGTTGGACGGGTCCTTCTGGAGCGTGTTGTGGATGATGGCGTAGTCGGCCTGGTTGATGTCCTCCTTGTGCAGGATGATGGTCTTCGAACCGGACTCCACAATGAGCTCGATGTGCTCCTTTTCCAACACCGTATCGCGGTCGAGCACCAGCTCATTCCGCTCAATGCTCACCACTTCACCGGTGTCCTCATCCACGAAGTCCTCGATCCACGTCTTCAACACACGGGCTGCGAGGCGGCGTCCCAACACGCGCTTCACACCGGCCTTGGAGACCTTGACCTCTTCGGCCAAGTCGAAAATGCCCAAAATGTCCCGGTCGGACTCATATCCGATGGAACGAAGCAGCGTGGTGACAGGAAGCTTCTTCTTCCGGTCGATGTAAGCGTACATCACGCTGTTGATGTCGGTCGCAAATTCAATCCAGCTGCCCTTGAACGGGATGATCCGCGCGCTATACAGCTTGGTGCCATTGGCATGGCGGCTCTGGCCGAAGAACACGCCCGGAGAACGGTGCAACTGGTTGACAATGATGCGCTCCGCCCCGTTGACCACGAAGGATCCACGAGGGGTCATGTACGGAATGGTGCCCAGGTAGACGTCCTGGACAATGGTCTCGAAGTCCTCGTGCTCCGGATCGGTGCAGTACAACTTCAACTTCGCCTTCAGCGGCACACTGTGCGTCAGGCCACGCTCGATGCATTCTTCGATGCTGTAACGTGGCGGGTCGATGAAGTAGTCCAGGAATTCGAGAACGAACTGGTTCCGCGTATCGGTGATCGGAAAGTTCTCGTTGAACACCTTGAAGAGTCCCTCGGTATCCCGGTCCTCCGGCTTGGTTTCCAGCTGGAAAAACTCGCGGAAAGAGCGAAGTTGGATGTCGAGAAAGTCCGGGTAGGCGAGGTCCGGTGTGGTGCTGGCGAAAGAGTGTCGCTGCTGCAGTTGGGGAGTCAACATGGGTGCGGCTGTTGGGAGGGGGTCAAATCGCAGACGTGCAGGTGGGTTTTGGGGGATGTACCCTCGGTATGGGGTACAAGAAGGTCAGACCGGGACCTGCGCCCAGCCTGACCTTCTGAAATTCAGCGGATTGTGATCTTACTTGATCTCAACCTCGGCTCCAGCTTCCTCGAGTTGGGACTTGAGGGCCTCGGCCTCGTCCTTGGCAACGCCCTCCTTCAGGGTGGCGGGTGCGCCGTCAACGATGCCCTTGGCCTCCTTCAGACCCTGGCCGGTCAGCTCCTTGACGAGCTTCACGACAGCGAGCTTGGAGCCACCAGCGGCCTTGAGGATCACGTCGAACTCGGTCTTCTCCTCAGCGCCACCGCCTTCGCCACCGCCAGCGGCGGGACCAGCGACAACGGCTGCGGCTGCTGCCGGCTCGATGCCATACTCTTCCTTGAGGATTTCTGCGAGTTCATTGACCTCCTTCACGGTGAGGTTCACCAACGACTCTGCCATGGTTTTCAAATCAGCCATGATATATTGAATTGTGTGTTACTAGTGTGTTGAATTGGGGTGTCAAAGTCAGCCTTCGCGTTCGCCAAGTGCTTTGACCAGTCCGGAAATGGTGTTGCCACCGGATTGCAGTGCGCCGAGGACGTTCCGCATGGGGCTCTGGAGGAGGCCGACGAGCTCTCCGAGGAGTTCGTCCTTGCTCTTGATCTCCGTGAGCGCCTTCAGCTGGTCGTCACCGATGTACACTGCTTCTTCGACGTAAGCGCCCTTCAAAATGGGACGCTCGTTGTTCTTGCGGAACTCCTTGATGAGCTTGGCTGGCGCGTTGCCCACCGTGCCCGTCATGAGTGCAGTCTGGCCTTTGAGAACGTCCATGAGCTCACCGTATTCACGGCCCTCAGTACGTTCCATCGCGATGCGAAGCAGTGTGTTCTTCACCACCTGCAGCTTGATGTCAGCCTTGTAGCATTCTCCGCGCAACTTCGTCGTGTCGGCAGAATTCAAACTCGAAGCATCTGCCAGGTACACCACATTGGTGTCCTGCAGCATGGCCTGGAGCTCCTCGATCGCTTGGTTTTTCTCTTCGCGTGTCATGGATTCCTGGTTTAGCTGTTCAGCGACTTCGATTCAATCCGGACACCCGGGGACATCGTCGAGCTCATGTAAACGCTCTTGATGTAGGTGCCCTTCGCAGAAGACGGGCGCAAGCGAACCAAGGTTTGAAGGACTTCGTTGGCATTCTCCGAAAGCTTCTCCTTGGAGAAACTCACCTTCCCTACGGAAGCATGGATGATGCCGTACTTGTCCACCTTGAAATCGATCTTACCCGCCTTTACGTCCTGGACGGCCTTCGCGACATCCATCGTGACAGTACCCGATTTCGGGTTGGGCATGAGGCCACGGGGTCCGAGAATTCGGCCCAAGGCACCCACTTTGCCCATCACTTGAGGAGTCGTGATGATCACATCCACATCGGTCCATCCGCCTTTGATCTTCTCGACAT
>CBFHWV010000079.1:0-8815 GCA_965659565.1 uncultured Flavobacteriales bacterium | reverse complement strand
GCCTGCGGAAAATCCTCGCCAATGACGCTGACCAAGCCGGTGCCCACGCCAAGTCGGCTGGCCGACCAGCCGATGTAGGTGCCCGCACCACCCACGATGCGCTCACGCTCGCCAAACGGTGTTTTGATGGAATCGAAAGCGACGGTGCCCACCACCACCACGGAAGAGTCTGTCCAGCTCATGGGAAGAAATTTGCGAGCGCGAAGGTAGGGGCCGCAGGAAGGCGGTGTGGCCATTGCACCAAATGGGAACAACTCGTATCTTTGCGCACCCTTTGAAAGAAGGGTTGAGCATTCCCCTATAGCTCAGCTGGTTAGAGCGACTGACTGTTAATCAGTAGGTCCCTGGTTCAAGTCCAGGTGGGGGAGCAACAAAAAACCCCGGGTTCGCCCCGGGGTTTTTCATGTCCACTCTTTTCTAAATCAGAGCAGGTTAATGCGGCTCGCCAAGATGTCCTTGTAGCTGCCTCCAATCGGAATCTCTTTTTCCATGCCCTTCACCTGGATCATGGAATACTTGATGCTGTGAATGGCGTCGAGGTTCACAATGTAGCTGCGGTGCACCCGCATGAACCGGCGCTCGTTGAGCTTGTTCTCGACATCCTTCATCGTGCTGTGGATGGTGAAGCTCTGCTCAGGCGTGTGCACCACCACGTAGTCCTTCAGCGCCTCGATGAACAGCAACTCATCGTAGTCCACCTTCATCAAGCGGCTGCGGTTCTTGACGAACAGATACTCGGCCGTGTCCTTGTGCTCGGCCATGTTGCGCAGGAACTCATTCTCCAAGCGGGCTTCCTGCTCCTTGGAGAATTTGTGCATCGCCATTTCGATGCTCGTTTGAAGGTCGACATCCTTGAACGGCTTCAAGATGTAGCCGTGCGGCTCCGCCAACTTGGCCTCGCCCAACGTGCTGCGGTCCGCATACGCTGTCAAGAAAATGATCGGAACGTCCAGGGTTCGCTTGATCTCCTCTGCGGCGGCAATCCCGTTCATGTCGCCCTTGAGCATGATGTCCATGAGCACGACATCCGGACGGTGACGGACAGCCAGGTCAATGGCGTCTTCCCCGTTGTCCGCACTGGCGACCACGTTGTATCCGATTTTCTCCAGCGTTTGCTCAATGTCCTTCCGGACGATGCTTTCGTCCTCCGTGACGAGAATGTTGATGGCCATGGCGCTTTCAGGTTCTGTTTTGGAAGAGGGGTTAATCCTCAGAATCGTTCGATGGATGGCAAGGCATCATCCGTCAAACAGGTTTTTTGGTCGCCGAAATTTAACCAAAAACCGCGTGCCTTGGTCGCTTTCAGCCAACAACTCTGCATCCAACTGCTCGCTGAGCGCTTGAACGAGGTACAACCCGAGCGAATCCCGTCCGCCCCATTCGAACCCTTCGGGCAGCCCGACACCATCGTCTCGGACCTCGATTTGGATCTCCTCTTCGTCGGGATGCGCTTCTGACATCACGCACCGCAAACTCACGGTGATGGTCCCCCGCTCACGCCCCGGGAACGCGTATTTCATCGCATTGGACACCCATTCATTGAGGATGAGTCCACATGGGATCGCTTGATCCAATGGCGCTTGGAGGTCTTCCAATTCCGTCACCAACTCCACTTGCGTCTCCGACCTGTACCCTTGAATGATGTTGCCCGCGATGCGGGTCAAGTAGGACGGGAAACCGATGCTGGACACATCGGTGTTCTGGTACAGCGTCTCGTGGATGATGCTCATCGTGGACACCCGGTTCTGTATTTCCTCCAGACCCGTGATCGCGGCCTCATCCTGGACAAACTTCTTCTGAAGGTTGAGGATGGAATTGATGATTTGAAGGTTGTTCTTGACCCGGTGGTGCACTTCCTGAAGCAGGATTTCCTTTTCCTTCAAGGCACTTCGAATGGCGCGGTCGATGCGCTTCCGGTCGGTGATGTCATACGCGATGGCGCTGATCTCTGCCTCGCCTTCCGCGTTGTCAATCGGATTCAAAAAGAGCTGCAGCCATCGCCTTCCGTCCTCGTTCTTCTCCTCGGGCAGGGCCCATTCAAAACGCTGGGGCCGACCTTGAAGCGCCCGTTCAAACCGGTCTTCCACGTCAAATCCATTGACCGCTTGGCTCGCGGACACGACATCCTTCAACAAGGGGGAGGTTTCCTCCTCCCGCGCGGTGTTGCCCGCTTTCAACCAACGCCGACAATTGTCGTTGATGCTGGTCAGTGTGTGGCCGGATTTCGTGGTCCAGATGATGAAGTCCTCTCCAGACTCGACGATGCTCCTCAATTTGGCCGTGGCACTGCGCAAGGCGGCTTCCGCTGAAATCCGCTGTTCGATTTCCAGCGTCAGTTGCTCATTGGCCTCCTCTGCCAACTCCGCCCGGATGCGCTCTTGCATCAAGACATGGCGGTCCGTCACATCGCTCAAGCTGACTTGAACGGCAGGCTGTCCATCAAAAATGGTCAACCTCCATTGCAACGTCCAGCGCACGCCATCCGGCAAGGCCACCTCCAGTTCCCCCACCTTTTTGCCATTGCGGGTGTCTTGGATGTTCTGGGTCAATTCCTGTTGCAAGGAACTCGGAAACAGGGACGGAAACCGCTCTCCTTCCAATGCGCGGTCCAATCCAAAGCCTTGTTCTGCAACGGGATTGGCAAAACGAATGACATCATCGACCAAAATCACAATGCCGTTGGGGGAGCTCTGAACCAACAACCTGAACCGCTCTCGCTCTTGAATCAGGTCGTGCTCAATGCCTTTGCGGTCGCTGATGTCGTACATCATCCACACCTCGCTTCCGTCTTCCAACCGGCCTTTTCCGATGTCCAAATGGAGCAGGTCGCCGTTGCGGTTGTTTAGGATCCAATCTCCGCGGTCAAAGACGCCACTTCCTTCAATGGGTTCGAGGTTGCCCATTCGCCGCAACCCCAGTTGACCGATGGGGTCTCCGATGATCTCCTCTGGATATTCCACCCCCATCATGGCCAGGAACCGGGAATTCACATCGAGGATCACCCCGTCCTTGACTTGAACAATGGCCTCTTGCGCAATGTCCGTCAGCCGACGGTAGTGCGCCTCCCTGTCCTGCAATGCCTGCTGTCGGAACTGCTGCTCGCTGATGTCCGACAACTGCAAAATGTCCAATCCGTCCTCCGGACCTCGCGACATTCGGATTTCCACAGGGAACCGCTGTCCCCCCTTTCGCTCTGCCTCCAACTCCATCCGAAGCGGAAATCGGTCCTGGCGTGGGACTTCTCGCCAACGCAAGTCGAAATACGACCGGTCCTCGTCCTTCCAATGGAGCCAGGATCCCTCGTCCAGCCTCAGGCCTTTCGGAAACGATGCGGGCTCCCAGCCAAACAGAAAGCACGCCCGAGCATTGGCCAAGACCACATCTTCTCCGCGAATCAAAAACAAGGCGGATGGAACAGCATCCATCCATTCTGACGACCAACTGGCCCATCCATCTTCCCGTCGATTCGCACTCATCGGTCCGTCTTGGCTCCGTTCACCTTGGTGATGCGGCCGGCTTGATACTGCCGGATCAACTGCACCACTCCATTCTCATCGAAATATCGCCAAATCCCATCTCGGAGGCCGCCTCGGTACGATCCGATCGAAGACCGGCGGCCTGTGGGCCAAAAGGTCGTGTGCTCCCCCGTTGGAATGCCCGCGACATAGGCCCCTTCGAAACGCACCTTTCCCTCGCCATCGGTGTGGATCCAACGGCCATCCCGCTCACCATCGATGTAGACCCCTTCTCTCCGGTCATCTTCGACATGCTCCACCCATGGTCCGACTTTTCTGCCCCGTTCATAACGGCCCATGGCCAAGGTGTCTCCATCTGCACCCAGCTCCAAGAACTCCCCTTCTTCTCGCCCTTTGCGATACCGCTCGTCGCGGTGCACGTCTCCGTTGACGTGGTACCATTTCCAACGGCCATGCCACGCACCATTGCGATAGCCCCCCTCCTGTTCCAACCGGCCGTCCCGCGCAAAAAACTGCCAATCCCCGTCGCGCTTTCCTTCGAGGTAAGTGCCCATCGCCTTGGGCGTTCCATCGGCCCAGAACTCCGTCCAAGGGCCAGTCCTGCGGCCCAGACTGTCCAACATGCCTGACGCTTGGAGCTGTCCCGATCGAAACACCTTGACCTCCACCAAATGTCCCGCTTCATCGAAAAACCGGTGCGTGCCCATGGGCGTGTCTTCACGCCAAGGACCCTCACGGGAGACCTCTCCATTGGGGTGAAACGCCTTTCGCAGGTCCAGCGCGACCGCCTCTGGCGCATCTTCCACTTCCTCACCTCGGTGATAGGTCACCGTGCGCTCCAGGTCACCGCGCCTGGAGAAGAACTTGAAGACCCCTTCTTCCAAACCGCGTTGGTATGGGCCCTCCCGACGCACCTGTCCATTGGGCCAAAACGTCATCCATTTCCCTGTCTTGCGGCCTTGATCGTCCAGGCGATTGACGTCTTCCACCCACCGCAAGAGATCGTCACGGAACCCACGACGTCGAATGATTCGTCCCTGTGCCCCTTGTTCTGCTGCAAAATCCAGCGCAATCCCTTCTTTCTTTCCTCCAGACCAAGGCACTTGAGTGGTTACAATGCCACCGCCATCAAAGCCTTTTTCCAGCCCTTGCAACGTGTCCTTCACCCACGGCAACGTCCGAATTCGGGTCCCGGTCGTGTCCCATTGGGTTTCCACGCCATCCTTCTTGCCACCGACATACATCAACGTGGTCTGCAACCGGCCCAATTCATCGTAAAAGACCCATTCTCCCTCCAATCGGCCTGCGCGCCAATTGCCCTCGCTTTTTCGGACCCCATCTGTGAAATAAGACACCCAATAGCCTTCGGGCAACCCATCGAGCAGCACCCCTTCACTGCTGACCGTGCCATCTGAGTAGCGGTATTGCACCCGGGTTGAGTCCTGCGCCAGGGCCGACGATGTCATGCCCCAGCAGAGTCCAATCCAAGCCCATGTCTGAAACCACTGGAGCATGACTGCAAGTTGCCACACCCTGGCCAACGACCACAGGGGTGTTTTGGGTTTTTACCCGAACCATCTATTCTATTCTTTTCTAAAAAAGAAGAGTAGATGTCATAGGTCTGTGGATAGCCGGGAAAACAAGATTGGAGAAAATTTGGAGGCCATGTCTGTCCATGCTGAATCACAAGTCTTCCACGATTCGTCCACAGCTCAATCGGACTGTAAATCAGGATTAAAGTGGTGTTCTGAACAGCCAAATAGGAATTGGTGAAAAAGCGATGTGATCGAAAGTCCCCGCCACAGGTCCTGTGGACATGCTCGATTTGGGTGTGGGCAGTTTCGGGAGAATTGAACCCGGAATGAACAGGTGAAATCGGGTGGCTTTGACAAGCCTCTGGAAGCACCAAACGCGCAAATTTTTTTTTGTCTGCGTTACCCACAGGTTTGCGTGCGAATTCACAGTGCATTGTGAATTCGGATTCCATCCAGTTCGGCTGAACTTGTGGCCATGCGAATACACTTGGCGAACGATCACGCTGCGGGCGATTTGCGCGCGGCCTTGATGTCATGGCTCGAAGAACGGAACATGGATGTGGTGGACCATGGCACGCCGGAAGGCGCCAGCGTGGATTATCCCGATCACGCGCATCCGCTGGCCACGGCAGTGGCTACATCCGGAGATTTTGGCATCCTCATTTGTGGGTCCGCCAATGGTGTGGCCATGACCGCCAACAAGCATGCATCTGTGCGGGCGGCCATTGCATGGCGTCCTGATATTGCGCGCTTGGCCAGGGAACACAACGACGCCAATGTCTTGTGCCTGCCAGCGCGGTTCATGGCCATTGCGGACGCGTTGGATTGCGTCGACACCTTCCTCAACACCGAATTTGAAGGCGGTCGCCATGCCCGTCGTGTCGGAAAAATCGCATGCTCATGAACCGCGTCCTGTTTACCATCGCCCCGCTGATGCTCACCTCTGTGATGTGGGGGCAAACCTTGATGTACACGGATTCGGGTCAAACCTGGGCCAATACGATCACGGCCGAAGACCTCAGCGACCACCTCTATGTATTGGCTGCAGACAGCATGGAAGGCCGGGAGACTGGAAAGGAGGGCCAGCGGAAAGCGGCGGCTTACATCGCGGCTCACTTTGAAGCGTCGGGATTGGAACCTGTTCAGGGGTCCTACTTCCAAGACGTGCCACTAAAGGTCAGCCAGTTGAAAGGCGGCATCCTGACCTGGGGCGATGCCAAGTTGCTGTTCAAGAGCGACTGGGTCCCCTACCCCGGCATCGAGGCTTCAGATGTGGAGGGAGATGTGGTGTTCGTCGGTTACGGCATTCAAGATGAAGGTTGGGACGATTACGCCGACCTCGATGTCCAAGGCCGCATGGTGGTGATGTTGGCTGGAGAGCCCGGAGATGAGGAAAAGGGCTATGACTTGACGGGCACCAGCCAGCCGAGCCGTTGGAGTCAGGACCGCAATGCGAAGCGAGAACTGGCAGACAGTCTCGGGGCTTCGGCGGTGTTGATCGTGACCGAAGAGTACGAGGTGTTGAAGAGCCGGTTGGTGCCTTGGTTGAGCCGGGAGCGAATGCGGTTGGATGTGGACCGGCAGGGAGAAGGCACCGACCTGCCCACGCTGCTCCTTTCCCCCGATGCTTTGTTGCAAGTGTCTGGGTGGAAGTCCATGAAAGGGGTCAAGAAGAAGTGGCCCAAGCGAAAGCTGAAGGGGACGATGTGGCCCGCGGGAAAACTGTCGCTGGCACGAATGGATGACCGGGTGATGGTGGCCAACGTGTGGGGTTTCTTGCCCGGATCAGACAGCACCTTGGCAGATGAAGTGGTGGTGTTGACCAGCCATTATGACCATGTCGGCATCGATGCGGAGGGCTTGATTTACAACGGAGCAGACGACGATGGCAGCGGAACGGTGTCACTGCTGGAGAACGTTCAAGCGTGGACCGAAGCGCACAAGTCAGGCAAAGGTCCCCGTCGCTCCATCCTTTTCATGGCGTTTGTTGGAGAGGAAAAGGGGTTGCTGGGGTCCGAATGGTACAGCGACCATCCGGCATTTCCATTGGAACAGCACGTCTGCGACCTGAACATGGACATGGTGGGTCGTGTGGACGAGGCTCACGCCGAGGACGACAGGTACATCTATCTCATTGGCAGCGACAAGTTGTCCAGTGAGCTTCACGCCATCAGCGAAGCGGTCAATGAAAAGCACATTGGCATTGCACTGGATTACACCTTCAATGCGCCCGACGACCCGAACCGGTTCTACTACCGCAGCGACCACTACAACTTCGCCAAGCACAACATTCCGGTGATCTTCTACTTCAGCGGTGTGCACGAGGATTACCACGGTCCGGGAGACACGCCGGACAAAATCCGCTATCCGAAAATGGCTGAAATCGGTCGGCTCGTGTTCCTCACCTCATGGGAGGTGGCCAACCGGAACGGAAAGCTGACAGTGGACCAGGTCAACGACTTCCCGTCGAACCGCTGATGGCGGCGGCGAATCGCGCCACTTCCAAGTCATGTGCGGGCCCCATCGCGGGGCCGTTGAAGCCACTGTGAATCCATGGCGTGTCGCCGTCATGGGTGACCACGGTGGTCGGAAAGCTGACGACGCGATCGAGAAAGGGAAGGGCGGTCTGTGCTTCGCGCTTTGAGGCCGGACCTGCCAGCACAATGTGCCAGCGAGCGCCAAACTTCTCGAGCCCCATTTGCTCCGCATACCGGGACAAGCGTTGCAGTGCGCGCTGGCCTCCTTCGTTGGTGTCGACACCCCGTTCAAAGGCGAGGGTGTGGACGTGGAGTTGCGGGTGTTGCGCCATGAGCCCCGCCAACAGGCGGTGTTCATCCATGCAATTCGGACACCACGAACCCATGACGCTCAGCACGTGTGTTCCACCTGCAGCGCCGGCGTTCCAGTGGATGGAGTCGCCGTCCAGTCCCAGTCCGGAATAGGCCACAGGCAAGCCGGTCCAGATGGCGGTGGGCGCCTCGTCAAAGGCGGTTTTTCCCGCTGGCACAGGAGTGCCGGTGAATGACGTGGCGTAGTGGTTTCCGCTCCAAAACGTGCCAGAGTGGAGGTGTCCGGCGGCGTCGAGGGCGGCGGAAAAACAAAAGAGGTGGGCCCCATCGAACGTTTGAAGCCGCAGGTTTCCGCTGTCGGCCAGGGTGCCATGAAGATACCGAAAGTCGCCGGTGGCGGTGGCAATGCTTCCACGGCAGGTGCTTCCCTCCTGCTGCAGGAAAAGCTGGCCGAGCCAAGGTTCGTCCGTGCCAAAGGTGAGGGTCCAAGAGAGGGTGTCTCCTCCCCACGTAGGCCCTGGGGTGGCCGCTGCAGCGGGTTCCCATTGAATGGGCACGCGGTAAGCACCTGGACGGAGCACGTCCTCCCAATGTCCGGTGTCGTTCTGCAAGGAGATCAGACCGTCAAAGACGGGAACGGTCCACTGGTTGTCGCCCTTTGTCGAGGGCTGGAGGCGCAAGGTTTCCTCGGAGTTGCGCAGAGTCAGGGTGTCCCCTGTCCATTGTCCCGGAATGCGCACATCGACGCTGTCGTTGAGACGAAAAACAAGGGTTCCTGTGTCCAATGATGTCCGCTCGCTTGGCGGTGGTGGGGCGTCATTGCAGTTGGTCAACAAAATGACCACGGCAGTCAGGGCCACCGTGGTCATTCCAAAGAGTCGTGCTGGCGACATCAGAGGTCGAACTTGATGCCTTGAGCGAGCGGGAGTTCGGTGCTGTAGTTGATGGTGTTGGTCTGTCGGCGCATGTAGGCTTTCCATGCGTCGCTGCCGGATTCGCGGCCGCCGCCCGTTTC
>CBFHWV010000078.1:5651-8950 GCA_965659565.1 uncultured Flavobacteriales bacterium | reverse complement strand
GCGAACCCCGAGCAGTACTTCGACCAGGTCATCGAGATTGACCTGAGCACCCTCGAGCCCCACCTCAACGGCCCGTTCAGCCCGGACCTCGCCACGCCGGTGAGCAAGATGGCCGAGCTCTGCGCCGAGAAGGGCTACCCCACCCAAATCGAATACGGCCTGATCGGTTCTTGCACCAACTCCAGCTACGAGGACATCACCCGGAGCGCCTCTCTGGCTGCGGCTGCGGTCGAGGCCGGTGTCGAGAGCAAGGGCAAGCTGACCATCACCCCGGGATCGGAGCTCGTGCGTTACACCCTCGAGCGGGACGGTGTGCTCGACACCTTCGACAAGATGGGCGCCGACGTCTTTGCCAACGCCTGCGGTCCCTGCATCGGTCAGTGGGCGCGGAGCGGCGCCGAAAAGAAGGAGAAGAACAGCATCGTACACAGCTTCAACCGGAACTTCGCCAAGCGCGCGGACGGCAACCCGAACACCCACGCCTTCGTGGGCTCTCCGGAGGTCGTGACCGCCATCGCCCTTGCCGGTGACCTGACCTTCAACCCGATGACCGACACCCTCGAGGGGGCCAACGGCCCGGTCAAGCTTCCGGAGCCCACGGGCTACGAGCTGCCAGAGAAGGGCTTCGACGTCGAGGATGCCGGTTACCTGGCCCCGGCCGAGGACGGCAGCGGTGTTCAGGTCGTCGTCAAAGACGACAGCGAGCGCCTGCAGCTGTTGACGCCTTTCCAGCCTTGGGACGGTGAGAACCTGACCGGCATGCGTCTCCTCATCAAGGCGGCCGGCAAGTGCACCACCGACCACATTTCGATGGCGGGCCCATGGCTCCGCTTCCGGGGTCACCTCGACAACATTGCCAACAACACCCTGACCGGTGCGGTCAATGCCTTCGGCGGTGCGACCAATGCGGTGGTGAACCAGCTCGACGGCTCCACCGGTGAAGTGCCGGCTGTGGCCCGCGCTTACAAGGCCGCTGGGGTCCCGACCCTTGTGGTGGGCGACTCCAACTACGGGGAGGGCAGCTCCCGCGAGCACGCCGCCATGCAGCCGCGTCACCTCGGTGTCCGCGTGGTGCTGGTGAAGTCGTTTGCCCGCATCCACGAGACCAACCTCAAGAAGCAGGGCATGCTCGGTTTGACGTTCGCCAACGAGGCCGATTACGACCTCATCCGCGAAGACGACAGCTTCGACTTGGTCGACCTCAAGGACTTCGCACCTGGCAAGCCGCTGACCTTGGTGGCCAAGCACGCCGATGGCAGCGAGGACACCATCGTCTGCAATCACACCTACAACGCGCAACAGATCGACTGGTTCCGTGCTGGATCGGCCTTGAACCTCATCAAGCAGCAGAACGCATGAAGCGCATCGCTCTACTCGCCCTGTTGGCCTTTGGACTTCATGTCCAAGCGCAGGACATGAGCGGCATCATCAAAACCAATCCGCTGGGGTGGTTGGCAGGGCAGTACCAATTCGGCTATGAGCACTTCTTGTCGGAGAAGGCGTCGGTTCAATTGCTGCCGGGCGGCATTGTTGGCAGCGTGACCTTGTTTCCCAACGACTCCACGTCGAGCGTGACGTCAGTGGGGGCTGGGCGGGCCGGTTTCATCGTGGTCCCGGAATTCCGGTATTACTTCTCGGGGTATGCGCCAGACGGTTTGTACATCGCGCCCTTTGGCCGTTACCGCTCGGTGACCACCACCCTCAACAACGATGGCAACAGCAGCCAGACCCGCACAGCGGTGGGCGGCGGATTCGTCATCGGGTACCAGTATTCGCTGGCCAATGGATTGACGGGTGAAGTCTTCTTGGGCCCCCAGTTCAAGTCCACCACGACCACCTCTACCGGTTCCTACGACGAGTACGGGTTTGCCTTTGACGACGAGAGCGACACCGGCATCCGCTTCGGCATCAACATCGGATTGGGCTTCCGTCCAGTACCTTACGGCGACCTGATCAACTAACCGGTCGGGGAGCATGCCCAAGCTGATGAATCCCACCTGCCGAACCTGGAAACCCGCTTTGCTGGCGGTGTTCATGGTGGGGGGCGTTCTGGCTTGTGCGGGTCAAGATGCCCGCAGGGGGTGGATCAAGACCAATCCTTTCGGATTGTTCGTGGGCCAGTTCCAATGCGGATTTGAGCGGCCCGTTTCCGATCGGGTCTCCGTCCAGGTCACTGGCGGTGTGGTGCGGTCGAGTCTGGAATTGAACACGGACGACCTCGAGTCCCTCTTGAGCATCAACACCACGCTCAATGCGGTGGATTGGGTGGGGTTTTTGGCCATGCCCGAAGTCCGGTATTACCTCTCGGACAACATGGGGGTGGGCAAGGGATTCTACTTGGGCGGCTTCGCCCGGGTTCGGTGCATCGAGCGGACCATGACCACCAACTTTGTCGGCGTTCAGCGCCGCACCGCGGTTGGCGCAGGCGCGGTCTTGGGCGGGCAATTCAAGATCAGCGACCACGTGCGGGGAGACCTGTTCCTCGGTCCGCAAATCAAGTCCACCACCACCGCGATCAACGCGCACTTCGTCTATGCCGAAGAGGAGTGGCTCCCGGGCATTCGGTTCGGGATGAACTTCTGTTTCCAGCCGTGACGGCGACCGGCGTCCAAGGCCCGGGTCTGGAGGTCACGCTGGCCGGCGAAGCCGTCCGGCTGCTGCCCGATGGCGCTGTGTATTGGGAGGCCAAGCAAACGCTGTGGCTGAGCGACCTGCACTTGGGCAAGGCGGCCCACTTCCGCAAACACGGGGTCCCCATCGGTTCGGAGCCCACATTGGCCACCTTGCACCGGTTGCGCGAACAGCTCAAATCCCGTCAGCCATCGCGGGTGCTGATGCTGGGGGATTTGTTCCACAGCGACATCAACCGGGAGTGGGAGCCTTTTGCCGGCCTGTGTGACGAGTTTGCCCACCTCGAGTGGGTGCTGGTCCAAGGCAACCACGACATGATTCCGGACGCCTTGCTTCGTGAATCGGGCATCGAGCAGGTGGGGCGGCTCGATGAGGCCCCCTTCACCTTCACGCACGACCCCGCTGATTTGGAGCCCGATTTCGGCTACCACGTGTGTGGCCATGTGCATCCGGGCATTCGATTGGCTGGCGCCGGCCGGCAGCGCCTGCGGTTGCGCTGTTTCCATGTGTCGGACCGGCAGGCGGTCATGCCGGCCTATGGTGCATTCACCGGGATGTACACCATCGATCCCGCCAAGTCGGACCGGGTGTTCGCCGTCACCGGCGAAGCGGTCATTGAAGTCTAACGAAAAGGCCTGTAGGCCAGGGTAAGAAGGTCAGTTCACTTC
>CBFHWV010000078.1:0-5359 GCA_965659565.1 uncultured Flavobacteriales bacterium | reverse complement strand
GTCTGGGCGTCCGCCGTCACAAAGTAGCGGCGTGAAAACAGGCTGTCTTCTCCGGGGAGGTAGACGAATTCTGCTCCGAGGACTTCTAGGGAGTCACCGTCCAGAATCAACGTTCCGCAATCGCACCGGTAGGCGGGCGGCAGGTAATCTTCCGAAGTGGAACAAGCGGCCAAAAGGAGGACCGCAGCGGACAGGACCAGGGTAGAGAAACGGTTCATGGACAACAGAAAAGGCCCGCGGTCAACGGCCGCTGGGGTAGCGAAGGTAGGGACTCCGTTTCAGGATGAAGGTGTTGACGTCGGCCGCCCAGTTCATCGCCAATTCAGCCGGGGCAGTGTTGGCCTCGAGGGCCATGCGAAGTGCGGGGCCACCCGCGAGTTTGTCAAAGAAATCAGGCCGGTCAAAAAAGGGGCTTTGGTCGCCGGCTGGGGTGCCGGTCCACGCCTCGCGCAGTTCGCGCAGGACCTCCAGGTGAAGGCGCTGGTCGTCGCCCTGAGCTTGCCATGCGCCGAGGCGCCGGTGGAGTTGGAAGCCAGTGCAGGATTGTCCGGCGTGTTTGGGGTATTTGCTGGCGGCATTGGCCGTCGGCGTGAAGCGGTGAACCCCGCGCGGCATGCCCGGAAACCCGACGAGGGTGAACGGTTCAGCGGTGCCGCGTCCGACGCTGGCAACCGTGGCTTCGAGAAGAACGAGGTGGGGATAGAGTTGAATGGCGGCCGCGGTGGGCAGGTTTGGGCTCGGCGCCACGGGAGGCGTCCACCGGTCCGTGCGCTGCCAGCCGGTGCACGGAATGACGGTCAGGTCGCACTTCAAGTCGGGCGCCGGCCGATCGGTGTATCCGCCGCCCAGCCAACCTTCCGCATTGGCCATGTCGGCGAGCTCCCCCAGGGTCATGCCATGGGCCAACGGAATGGGCAAGAACCCCACGAAGGAGCGCACGGATGTGGTATCCAGAACCGGGCCGTCGGTCAGGTGTCCGTTGGGGTTGGGGCGATCGAGGACAATGACCCGGACCCTTTGCTCGGCGCAGGCTTCCATCACCAGCATCAGGGTGGAGAGGTAGGTATAGCAGCGCACGCCCACGTCTTGGATGTCGAAGAGCACCACATCGAGTTCAGCCAATTGTGAGGCAGTGGGCTTTTTGTGGGTGCCATACAGGCTGTGAACCGGCAGGCCCGTCAAGGGGTCCGTGCCATCCGCGGCGTGTTCTCCGTCGGGCAGGTCTCCGCGAAACCCGTGTTCGGGACCAAAGGCGGCCACCACGTTGATGTCCTGGCTGAGCAGGGTGTCGATGAGGTGCACCTGTGTCCCATTGTCCCGAACCAGCACCGCGGTGTGGTTGCATACGACACCCACACGCTGCCCTTGCACCATCGGGAGGAGGACGTCCATCCGGGCGTCGCCTGGCACGACCTGGGCCAAGACCGGGGTCAGCAGGGTGTGGATGAGCAGGAAAAAGGGGACAATTGAAGCGCAGCGCATGACAGCAAAGAAACGTGCCGTCTACCTTGCATCGCATGTCCTCACGCTCCCGACAGGCAGTTCGGTTCCTGGCACGCCGGATGACGGTCGATCCGACAGGCCGCGGCATCGCCCGTCCGGTGGTGCGCATTGCAGAGGGCGGTGTGGCGGTCGGGGTGGCCCTGATCATCTTGTCGCTGGCCATCGTTCAGGGCTTTCAGCGGGACGTGCGGGAATTGGTGGTTGGATTTGGGGCCCACCTCAGGGTGGTGGCCGCCGACCAAGGCCGAACGCAGGGCACGGACCGCGTGGCCTGGGCCGATGTGGACACAGCCCGACTGCGGGCGATTCCGGGCATCGATCATGTCCAAGGCTTTGCCCAACGGCCGGGCATCCTGGAGACCGCCGAAGAGGTGGAGGGCATCGTGATCAAAGGACTGGGCGCCGATGCGGACACGGCCTTCCTGGCCAGGCGGCTGGTGGAGGGGCGGTTGCCGAATTTCCGCAAGGACGCCGGCACGGAGGACCTGCTGGTGTCGGCCATCCAAGCCCGCGAGCTCGGACTCGAGGTGGGGCAGAGGGTGCGGTTGCTCCTCGCCGATGCACGCGGGGACATGCGGCCGCGGGTGTTCACCATTTGTGGCCTGTACGCCACGGGACTTCAAGAATTTGACGCCGAGTATGTGTTTTGCGGCCTGCACCATTTGCAGCAGCTCAGTGGCTGGGGCATTCGGGCCCGGATGCAGGTGGTGGATTTGGCCGATGACCTCCCCGGCGTTGAGGCCATCCAAGTGCTGGCCACGGGCGGCAGGGATCGGTTGATCTACACTTGGACCGGGGTGCCGTGGACCGGGGCTGGGCCCCACATCTTGTCGGGCTCCGGCCAGGCGCAGGTGGTGGTGGGCGACGGAGGACAGACCCTGCCCGATACGGCTTGGGTGCGGTGGATGGATGGCCACGGTATGCCGCCACCAGAGATCCAGCTTGCGGGGGGCACGGATGACCGATACGTCGGCGGGTTTGAGCTGCGCGTGGCAGATTACGGGGCGCTGTGGGCGGTGTCAGACAGCCTGTTTTTTGCTGTGCCCTACGACCTCGATGTTCGCAGCGTGGTGGACGACCACCCGGAGCTGTTCCAGTGGCTCGCCATGCTCGACCTCAATGTGGAGCTCATCATTGGCCTCATGCTGCTCATCGCCATTCTGAACATGGCGTCGGCCTTGCTGCTGTTGATGCTCGAACGGACGCGCTCCATCGGGATGATGAAGGCCCTCGGCATGGCCGATGCGCCGCTGATGCAGGTGTTCGTGCGGCTGGCGGTGCGGATTCTGTTTCGCGGCTTGTTTTGGGGCAATGTGGTTGGATTCGGATTGGCCTTCTTGCAAATGAAGACCGGGTGGATCGCCCTCGACGCTCGCAGCTATTACCTCTCGACGGTTCCCATTCACCTCGACCTGATGCGCATTGCCTCCGTCGAATTGGGCATCCTGTTGGCCTGCGCTTTGGCCATGTTCCTGCCCGCCCGGTACATCTCGCGGCTCCGGCCTGTCGAATCGCTCCGCTTCGATTGAGTTGGCGGGTATCTTTGCACCACCAAAACACCTGCCATGAACGTCCACGAAAACATCCTCGGCGCCATTGGAGAGACCCCGATGATTCGCCTCAACCAAGTGGTCGAGGATTTCCCCTGTCCCGTGTTGGCCAAGGTGGAGTATTTCAACCCGGGGCACAGTGTCAAGGACCGGATGGCGCTGAGCATGGTCGAAGCCGCCGAGCGCAACGGCCACCTCAAGCCGGGGGGCACGGTCATCGAATGCACGTCGGGCAACACCGGCATGGGCCTCGCCTTGGCCTGTGCGGTCAAAGGGTACAAGCTCATTTGCACGATGAGTGACAAGCAGTCCAAGGAGAAGATCGACATCCTCCGCGCCGTCGGGGCAGAGGTGTATGTGTGCCCGACCAACGTGGAGCCCGAGCACCCGGACAGCTATTACAGCGTGGCCGAGCGCTTGCACAAGGAGACGCCCAACAGTGTGTGGTGTAACCAATACGACAACCTCGCCAATCGCCAAGCCCACTACGACACCACCGGTCCGGAGATCTGGAAGCAGACTGGAGGCCGGATCACCCACTTCTGCACGGGGGTCGGCACGGGCGGCACCATCAGCGGCACGGCCAAGTACCTCAAGGAGAAGAACCCGGACATCCAGATTTGGGGGGTCGATTCTTACGGGTCGGTCTTCAAGAAGTACCACGAGACCGGGGAGTTCGACGAAAAGGAGATCTACCCCTACATCACCGAAGGCATCGGCGAGGACATCCTGCCGGCCAACGTCGACTTCGACATCATCGACAAATTCGAGAAGGTCACCGACAAAGACGGCGCGTTTGCCACGCGGGAACTGGCCCGCAAGGAGGGCCTCTTCCTCGGCTACAGCTGTGGTTCGGCCTTCCAAGGCCTGCGCCAGCTCAAGGACGAGCTGAAGCCCACTGACCTCGCCGTCGTGTTGTTCCACGACCACGGCTCCCGCTACGTGGGCAAGGTCTACAACGACGATTGGATGCGCGAGCAGGGCTGGCTCTGAGCCGCCCCATCCCGTTCAGCGCCCCTTATTTTTTGAAGGCCATCACGGTGTCGCGGATGATCGCGACGCAGGCATCGAGCTGCTCGTCCGTCATCACCAACGGTGGCGCGAAGCGGATGATGTTGCCATGGGTGGGCTTGGCGATGAGGCCGTTGTCCTTCATGGCCACGCACAGGTCCCAAGCGGTGCTGCTGTCCGGCGTGTCGTTGATGAGGATGGCGTTGAGCAGGCCCCGTCCGCGGACCGAGGCGATGAGGTCCGTTTCGGCGATGATGCCTTCCATGGCGGCGCGGAACCGTTGGCCGAGGTCGCGTGCCTTCTGGGCGAGCTGTTCGTCCCGGACCACGTCGAGGGCGGCCATGGCGACGGCGCACCCCACCGGGTTGCCGCCAAAGGTGGAGCCGTGCTGGCCGGGGTGGATGACGCCCATGACGTCGTCGTCGGCCAGGACAGCGCTCACCGGGTAGACGCCGCCGGAAATGGCCTTGCCCAGGATGAGCAGGTCCGCTTTGACGTACTCGGCTTGGCGCTCGCAATGGCCGGCGCAGGTGCAGTGGCCGCAGGTGGCGAGCAAAGCGCCGGTCCGGGCGATGCCGGTTTGGACCTCGTCGGCCATGAACAGCACGTTGGCCGCTTTGCACAGGGCGTGGGCCTTCTGGATGTAGCCGTCGCTGGGGACGTAGACACCGGCCTCCCCTTGGATGGGCTCAACGAGGAAGCCGGCCACGTTGGGGTCCTTCAAGGCTTCTTCGAGGGCCTCGAGGTCGTCGTAGGGGATGATCTCAAAGCCGGGGGTAAAGGGGCCGAATCCGCCCGTGGAATCCGGGTCAGTGGAGAAGCCGACAATGGTGGTCGTCCGGCCGTGGAAGTTGTGCTCGCAGGTCAGGATCTTGGCCTGTCCGGCGTGGACGCCCTTGACGTCATAGGCCCATTTGCGCGCGATCTTGATGGCCGTCTCGACGGCCTCCGCGCCGGTGTTCATCGGCAGGACCTTGTCGTAGCCGAAGTACTCGGTCACGTACTTCTCGTAGGGGCCGAGCACGCTGTTGTAGAAGGCGCGGGAGGTGAGCGTGAGCTTCTCGGCCTGCTCGGTCATGGCGCCCACGATCCGCGGATGGCAGTGTCCTTGGTTGACGGCGCTGTAGGCGCTCAGGAAATCGTAATACCGCTTGCCCTCGATGTCCCAGCAGTAGACGCCGTCGGCCTTGTCCAGCACCACCGGCAGAGGGTGGTAGTTGTGGGCGCCGTAGCGGTTTTCCATGTCCATGGCCTCGGCGGAGGAGGCGGGGCGTTGGGTCGGATTTCCGGTCATG
>CBFHWV010000077.1:7224-9421 GCA_965659565.1 uncultured Flavobacteriales bacterium | reverse complement strand
GGTTGCACCGGCAGGGAAGTTGAATGGGCTCGCCTCGAGGGTGAAATCAAAGCTGCCGCTAGAACCGGACACGTCGCCGGCCACCACGAGCTGGGTGCCGTCGGCAGCCGTCACGTTCACGTTGTCCGTGCCGGAGATGCCGTCACCGAAGCTGTCGTTCACGTTCAGCGTGTAGCTGCCGGCTGGCAGACAAACCGTCTCCGTGTTGGCGAAGTTGGCGAACGTTGGAGCCCCGCTGGCCACGGTAGAACCATTGGCGTTGACCACCTCCCAGGAAGTCTCTGCTGGGTAGAAGTCCGCGTTGATGGTGATGTCCACGCAGACCTGTGGGTCTGTCGTGCAACTGCCGCTGCAGAGCAAATCTTGACCCGTGCCATCACTGGAGATGACCTGGGCGGCAATGCCATCAAGCTCGGTGCCTTCGTTGGTGAAGTACACCGTGTAGTCACCACCGGAGAGGCTGTAGTAGTAGTCGTTGAACAACGTTGGGAACAACGTGCCAGCCGGAATCTCCGCCACGGTGTCGCCGTTGTAGACGATGACGGCGCTGATGTTCTGGTAGTTGTCCGCATTCAGGCTGTTCACCTCGAGGGTGGCGTCTGGTGCGTCCACTTCCTGGAACACATCAAACACCGTGTTCACAGTAGAACCACACGTGCTAATCGTGATCAACTGCTCCAGACCACCATTGTCGAGGGTGTACCACACGCCGGCGCCGGAACCGCCACAAGGGTCAGATCCACCCACGGACGTGGCACCACCGGTGTTGCCGCTGATGGTCTCACCACAAGCCACAGCAATGGCGTTGTCACAGCTGTCGTTCGGTTGGGTCACACCAATGTAGAGGCAACCGCTGTTGACGGTAGCCGCTGGGTTGTAGTTGGACGCGGTCGCATCGGTACAGCCCTGAATCTCAGCGGAAAGGCTGAGGTTAAACGGTCCGCACTCGTCGGTTTGGGTGGTCCAAATCAGCACGTAGTAGTTCAGGTTCTCATCCGGCTGAGCGATGGACACCGTCACAGGTCCCTCCTGCTCGGTTCCGAAGAACTGGTTCATCTCTTCCTGAACTGCACCTTGCACGACACCGCTCTGCAGGTCGTTCAGATCGGTACAATCCGTTCCGCTGTAGACACCGTAACCCACTGCGCCGTCGCCCGTGGCAGCCACGTCGAGGTTGTAGAGGTTGTAGTTCGTGTCCACTTCGAGCTGGTACCACACACCGTAAACCGTGGCAAACGTGCTCAGTCCGCCGAGACCGAAGTCATCGTCCGGAGCGGAGCAACAGGTGCTGCCGTCGTAGGTGCCACCGTCCACCAATGGGAGGACCACGTCGCAGAGTTCATCGTTGACTGGGAAGCCAGCGTCACAAGCGGCGCAGGTCGCTTCGATCACGATTCCGGTTTGGGTCGTGGTGCTGCTCCAAGTACCCACACGCACCAAGTAGTTGTTGCCCTGCTCAGCGTTGATGCTCACAATGGAGTTCAACGTACCCGTCGTTCCGGAGCCGCAACCAGCCACACCGGAGTCGTCATTCGTTGCAATTGGGGTGATGGTGCCATCGCCGTTGTCGACGAAAACGATCATGTCCGAGTCAGTAACACCGTTGTCCACATCTGCAGAAGCGCAGAGATTGAAAGTGACTTGGTAGTCCTGGTCCGCGTTGAACTCGTACCAGATGGCACCGTTGTTGGAAATCGCGTTTCCGAGAACCGTCGTGCCGTTGTACTCGTCACCGTTGGAGTTCTCCAAGGAACCGGTCAGGATCAAGTCACACGCGATGGCCTGGGCGTTCTCGAAGCTGTCGTTGGCTGGCGGGAACTCACATGTGCCATCGTCCACAGAAGCGGAGATGTTGTAGTTGTTCGCCTGGGGATCGGTACAACCTGGGAAAGCACAGTCGGTCACGTCCGTACCACCGAATGCAATCGGGTAACCGTCGGTCGGGCCGTAGGTCAATGGGGCGTACTCGTTGCCGAGGTTGTCAGAGATGCCCCAACCCTCCGTCGTGAAGATGGCGCCCGTGCTGAACGTGTAGCATCCGATGTCAAGGCAGTTGATCGCCGTGGCGGTCGTCGGTCCAGGAGCAAGGGTTCCCGTCAAGACGGTGTCTCCGGTCTCTTCGCTGACCACGTAGTAGTCATTGCCTGGGGACCAACCGGTTCCAAAGTCGTCCTGCAGCGTGAGGTAGAGGCCGAGT
>CBFHWV010000077.1:0-7125 GCA_965659565.1 uncultured Flavobacteriales bacterium | reverse complement strand
CGCATCATAGTTGATGGCGGCAGGAAGGGTACATCCGCTCAGGCAGTTGCCTGCAGAAGCACCGAAACCGATGTCGTAGACACCGAGTCCACCAGCGTGGAGCTCGTTTCCAGCAAAGTCAAGGATGGACCACAACGGAAGACCGCTTGGGGAACCACCGCCACCGGAGAACGCCAGACACGCATCGTTCGGGATGCAGAACTCGTAATAACCGTCCACCGGGCTCGTCTCATAGTCCGGGGTGTAGAGGTTGTTCACGTAACCTGCGGCAAGGATGGTGTCCCCCGTTGCAGCGTCGTAAATGATGGCAGAGTTGTTGCCCCAGTTCAAGAAGATGTCGTGGGTCAGGTTGAGGATGTAGCTCGTGCTGTCGGCATTGCCCAAGCAGCTTGGGGTGAAGCAAGAACCGTCGTCTGCCGTTGCATCCGCATCGTAGTTGAAGGCGTCGCTGTTCGTGCAGCCACAAGCCACACCAGGTCCAGCCACACCGAAGACGCCGAAGCCATCACCGTTGGTCTGGTCGTAGAGGATCTCTCCCGTGTTGTAGTCGATGATCTGCCATTCCTTCTCACCGGGATAAAGACCGCCCGCCAATTCGAGGGTGTAGCAGTCCGTGTTGGACAAGCAGAAGATGTCGTAGCCCTGCTCATCGGCGATCAACGGAAATTGGGCGTTGTCCAAGCTTCCGGAGTTCACCACGTTGCCAGCAGCGTCTTGCAGCGTGTAGGTCGTTCCATCCCATCCGTCACCAAAGGTGTCGAACATCATGAACTGCACGAGGGTCTCGCCGTCTGCACAGCTGGGGTAGACGCAAGAACCATTATCGACAGTGGCGTCCCCATTGTAGTTGAGGGCCTCGAGATCGGTACAGCCACAAACCTCGGCGGTCGGGCCAAAGTAGAAGTTGTCAGAACCTCCGTCTTGGCTGAAAATAATGGTCTGGTCGGTGTAGACATTCACGAGGGAGATGCTGATCTCCGTGACGAAAGAACCACCGCCAGACACCAACTCGTAGCATCCTGGCGTCATGCAAATCGTGTCGCGACCCGCGTTGGCTCCGCCTCCAGACCCCCCCGTGCCAATCACAGAAGCGTCGAGGGTGCCGCTGGCAACCAAAACACCATCATTGTAAAGCTCGTAGGTGTTGCCATTCCAACCGTCACCCCAGCTGTCGAACATGTCCACAAAGACCATGGTCTCCGTGCTGTCAGGGCAGGCGTCAAAGAGGCAAGAGCCGTCGTCGAGGGTGGCGTCCGTGTCATAGTTGAGGGCCGTGTCATCGGTACAACCTGGGACATCAGACGTCAAAGAGAAGGACCACGTCTCGAGACAGTAGTTGCCGAATCCACCGCAGCTGGCCACTGCGGCAGAACATGTACCGGTGCAATTGAATGCTCCGCCATCGACGAGGAATCCAGAACCACCATCACCGTAGTCGTCGCTCATGGTCACGGTGTAGTCACCGGCGCCATAGGTGGCCACGCTGAAGTCGGAAGTGGTATTCGCACCACCTGGCCAAAGCACGGTGTTGTCGGATACGTTGAAGATCGTGTCTCCATTGAAGGTCACGATGCACACATCAAGCTCGCCCGGATACGAATCCGCGTCGAACGTAATCGTCTGTGCTTGCACAGACGCAAAAAGGGCCAAAGCGAAAACGCCAAGGGCACCTCGGAGAATGGTAGTTCTCAGGTTCATGATTAAGGTTTTTTCCAATTGCTCCGCCAATATAGAGGAATCGTTGGCGAAACATGAAGCCTATGACAAGAGAATTCCAAGGACCGGTGCCGCAATGCACCCGGCGAACTTCGTCATTTGCCTGATAATCACACATGCAGAACGAAAAAGCCCCGGATGTGCACATCCGGGGCTCCTGATAACGAGACGGGTCTCGCAAAAGAAATTTGTAAACGTCGACCTCGACGTCTGGTGATCATTCGTTGCAGGGGTCTCCGAAACTGATCAGGAACTCCAAGAGGTCAGCCGTGGTCGTGGCGCCGTCCTGGTTCAAATCGGTTGGGCAAGGACTCTGCAGCACGAATTCGCAGGATCCATCGTCTTGCAACGCATCCGCTTCGTAATTCTCGGCGATGTCATAGGTGCATCCACCACACCCCTCGAACACGCAGTCCTCCAAGACCGTGATGTTGGCATCGGGATTGTAGTTGCACGCCACCGGCACGGTACATCCAGCAATGCAATCCGTCTCTCCGACTTCGAAGTACACGGCTGCACTCGGCGCGCCACCGGAAGTGATGCCACTCGAAGCACCGAGCAGCGTCCAACCGACCTCCACTGGAATCACCCCTGCCGACACCTCGAGGTAGTAACACCCATCGGCGAGACAGAACTCATCCGTTGCGCTGGTGCCCTCCGGGGTCACGGTGAAGCCGACACTCGGCAAACCACCTTGGGCCAGCAAGAGGCCATCCACAGAGTACAAGCTGTACTGGGCACCGTTCCAGCCATCCCCAAAGTCGTCCGTCATGAGCAGGCGGACACACTGGTCGAAGCAGCACGTGCCGTTGTCAATGACCGCTTCATCGTCGTAGTTGCACGCTGCCTCGTCGGTGCAGCCGGCACAAGATTCGTAGTCACACGTTCCGTTGTCGGACGTGGCTTCCGGGCTGAAGTTGCACGCTCCGGTGTCGGTGCACCCACAGACCACCCCTCCCAGAGAGAAGGTCGTTTCCCCAATGGTGCCGCTGGCCACTTCGCCATCCACACCCACCAAGCTCCAACTGATCTCTTCGTCGAAATCACCACCGCCCACAGACAAGCGGTAACATCCTTCGACAAGGCAGAAGGTGTCGAATCCTTCATCTCCGCCCAGGAAATTGTCGACATCCAAGATGAAGAGCGCACTGTCGAGCGTGCCGGACAAGAGCGTATCGCCCGCATTGTCCGTCAAGAAGTACTCCGCGCCATTCCAACCGTCACCAAAGCTGTCAAACATCTCGAGCATCAGCGGAATGCCATCCGCAAAGCCGTCCGGGCAGGCACAGCTCAGGAAATCACAGCTGCCATCCTCGATGTTGGCGTCCGGGTTGAAGTTGCACGCCACACTGTTGGTACAACCTTCCACGGCCGCGGCACAGGACAGGGCAATCTCGATGGTGCCATTGTCGTCGGTGATGGGGTCGCCATCGGCATCCTCTGCAGACACGTAGGCATAATAATGTCGACCGGGCTCGGAAATGAACTGCACCCAGGCATCGTTTTGGTCGAAGAAGCCACAATTGATGAAGTCACTTTCTTCCGAAGCGTAGACCCCGTCTTCGACCGTCAACACACATTCGAACAGCGCCGGAATGCCGCCCGCGCAAATGGCATCGCTGACATAGAGGTTGAGTTTCGAGTCAATGTTGGACCCGCACAAGCTCAGGGTGTGCAAGTCACCGGTGCCTTCGAACGTGTACCACACGCCAGGTCCGGGAACCGGATCACAGCCGTTGATCAGGTTGGGGGCCCCCAAGTTGGTTGCACCCCCCGTCGAACCAGTCTCGGGAACGCCGCAAACCAATTCGGTCGCGGATCCACAGGTGTTGTTGACCGGCGTCACGCTCATGTAATCGCAGCTGCCGTCGTCCATCGTGGCCGTCGGGTCGAAGTTCGGGGCCACGGGGTCCATGCACCCGAGGTACACACCCGTCGTCACGAACTGATACTGTCCGCAATCGTCCGGGTCTGTGGTGAACACATAAAAGAGGTAGTCCGTCTGAGGCTGCAACACCGTGAATTGGCTGATCTCACCCGCACATTGTTCGGAGACGAGACAACCCACCTGCGCCTCGAGGTCACCGCATTCGCCCACGTCGAAGATGGCGAGACCGATGTTGGCGGCGTTGAGGTTGAGCAGGTCAAAGAAGAAGGTCTCGTAATCGAGGCTGTTGAATTGGTACCACACCCCGTAGCTGGTCTGGAAGCCTGCCAAGAAGCTGACGTTGACGTTGTCGGGGCTGGTGCAGCACACCGAACCCACATGCGGCACCCCATTTTGGAGCTCCAATGCGTCCGCGCATTCATCGTTGATCGGCGCACCGCTGCTGCAATCCACACATTCCACAGACAGCAGGAACTCGTCTCCGCTCGTGTACTCACTGAACCGCGTGACGTGGATGTAGTAGTCCTCGCCTTGCTCGACGTTGAAGGCCACCTGACTCATGAAGCCGTCCTCACACCCGTCATCGTTTCCGCCCAAACATTCGAGGTTGTCGAGGTCGCCATCTACAGCTCGGAAGACGAACACCTGCGAGTCGAAGAGCGGGTTTCCAGCCGGATTGAAGGCGTCCGTGCCACACGTGCTGACCACCATTTGCTGGTCTTCCTGCGCATTGAACACGTACCACACCCCCGCCGCATTGATGTCTTGGCCGGAACAGGTCGTTCCCACGAGGTCTTCCCCATCCACGGCATACGTGAGGGTACCGGCGATCTGGGCACCGCACTGTACGGCTTGTGCGCTGTAGGCGTAGTTGTTGGCCGGTGGGCACTCACAGGACCCGTCGTCCTGGTTGGCACTCGGGTTGTAGTTCAGGCAGAAGGGGTCCGTGCAACCAATGATGTCGCAGCCCCCGGTTTCTCCGATGTCGAGGCCATAGCTCGACACCTCATCGACACCGGTGCCATAAAAATTGCCCGCCACGTCCTCGAGGTACCACCCGATGTCGTCGGCATCGTCGCCCGGGGTGATGTCAAACAGGTAGCAACCCGGCGCCAGGCACACGAGGTCCGTTCCGCTGGTCAACTGGTCACCCTGATCCGCTTGGTCGAGCGTACCCGTGGCCGCGATGTCGCCGCTCCCGTCAGAGATGTAGTACACCCCGCCGTTCCAACCGTCGCCAAAAGCGTCGGTCATGCGCACTTCCAAGATGAGTTCGCCTGCCCCGCAGTAGATGCAGCTTCCGTCATCAATCGACGCGGTCGGCGTGAAGTTGGTGGCATTGAAGTCCGTACAACCGTAGCAAGAGAAATTGCAGAAGCCGCTGTCGTACACCGCATTGGGGCTGAAGTTGCAGGCCGTGGGGTCCGTACAGCCCACTGGGCAGCTCACATCACCGAGGGTGATGCGGTCCGCACCGCTGATTTGCTGGTCTCCGAATTCCGCATCGTCCAAGGAACCGGTGTAGGCCACCGCTCCATCAAACGTGGTGAAGGTGTAAATGCCATTGTTCCAACCGTCCTGGAAGCTGTCGAACATCTCGAAGTTGTAGCACCCCTCGGGGAGACAGACCGCATGGATGCCCGCACCGCCAAAGTCCACCACCGTGTTGGTGGCCATGTCGCGGATGTTCCAGCTGATTTCGCCGTCCCAGCTTCCGCCGCCCACTTCCAGGAAGTAGAAGTACTCCTCGTAACAGCACGTGCCATCGTCGTAGATGGCCGCCGCATCAAAGTTCACCGCGTCGCTGGCGGTACAGCCATAACAACCGTAGTCACAATCGCCGCTGGAGATCGTTGCCGTCTGGTCATAGTTGCAGGCCGTGGGGTCGGTACACCCCTGACAAGAGAAGTACTCGCAACTGCCGTCATTGAAGTTGGCGGTGGGGTCGTAGTTGCAGGCCCCTTCGGTGGTGCAGCCCTGGTTCAAACACGCAGGGTCCCCCACAAAGAAGAACTCCTCGATGGTGCCGCCTGGCTCGCCAGGCCCCCCTTCGAGGATCACCTGTCCGCCGCGGATGACCTCCCAAGAGGCTTCGACCGCCAAGTTGTCAAAGTCCAACTGCAACACGTAGCAGTCATCGGCCAGACACAAGTCCAGGTCGATGGAGGCGCCTTCGGCAAATTCCACAGACCCCATTTCCATGCCGCTGAGGTTGCCCACCGTGGCGCTTCCGATGTTGCCCTGCGCATCCACCCAGCCATTGGCAAAGGCATCGTACAGGCGCACGGTCACACACGTGTTGTAGCAGCAGCTCCCGTCATCAAATCCCGCTTCCGCATCGTAGTTGCACGCCGTCTCGTCCATGCAACCGGGAATTCCATCGAGTTCGGTCAAAGAAAAGTTGAACGCCCCTGCCGGGCCGGCCGACAATTCACCGGCACACGTGCCGCCGCAGATGAACGGCAAGTTCTCGGTGTTGACTTCGAAGCTCAATCCGCCATCCGCACCCGCATCGAGCAGGATGATGGTGTAGGTGTCCTCCCCGTATTCGGAGAGGTCAATCTCGTACGTCTGGTTGAATCCATTTGTCGGCCAAATGCCACCCTCGCTGATGTTGACGATCTGGCCTTGGGTGAGGCTCGTCACCGCCACGCCATACTGCGTTGCGTAAAAGTCAGAGTAGAGGGTAATGGACTGGGCGTGGGCCTGCAGGGAGGCCAACAGCGCAGAGGTCAGGAAGCCGACGGCCAGAATGGCGCGACAAGTATTGCGGAGCATCATGAATGCAGCGGTTGCTAATTCGGTCAGGCGGCAGGCCGTGCCGTTGGTCGTCACGTTACACCTTTCGCCGAGAGGAAAGATACGACGAATCTCTCGCCGACACAAGTCCTTCCCGGCCCTCTAAACATCGCCGAAGACGCGGAATTGGGTCATCAACCCTAATTTTCATCCCCCGAACCAATTCGCCATCCCCTCTCAACCGCCTCAGGACCACATTTCTGCGTGCCAGCTTTCGTCGAAGTTCTGGACGAGCCACCCCTTGTCCGAACGGGCATCCGCCACCGTCGCCGCCAACGGATTGACCACCTCCGTCGCCCCCGTTACCACGCCCGCCTTGCGCATGGCCCAGAACTCCGCCGTGCGCGCGGCCTGCCAAGCCGCCTCGCCCGGCTGACGCCACACCACCTGATGCCGGTCAAACCAATCGACTCCGGCCTCCGCCCCATGGCGCCGCACGAAGCCCACCAACTTGTCGATGCTGCACCCGGTCGCCCCGGCCTGCTGCTCATCGAGGCCCACCACCAGCACGCGGCCATACCACACCTCGGCCGCCGCATGCAGCGCCGCCCCATGGGCCGACCACCCCGCCAGGAATTCCCCCAGCTGCGCCAGCAGCGCCTGCTGTTCTTCCGCCGTCAAATCCCGGTCCGCCGTGTGCCCCCACAGCCGGGCGTGGCCCGGCAACTCCTGAAACGTCATGTCGTGAAATTAGCGCGTGTCGGCAGGCTGCCACACCTCTC
>CBFHWV010000076.1:1432-9439 GCA_965659565.1 uncultured Flavobacteriales bacterium | reverse complement strand
ATCGGACGTCCTGCGCTGGGCACACGGCCATGCCGTCCCGGTGACGCCCGCTGGAGCCTGGACAGGATTGAGCGGGGGAGCTTTGCCGGTGCGCGCAGGCATCAGCCTCAGCACCAAACGACTCGACCGCGTCATCCGCATCGACGAACTCAACCATCAAGTCTTGGTGCAGCCTGGCGTCATCGTCCAAGTGCTGCAGGAAGCCGTTCAGGAAAAAGGGTTGTTTTATGCCGTGGACCCGGCCAGCCGAGGCACCTGCACCATCGGGGGCAACCTCGCCGAAAACAGCGGCGGCCCGAGGGCCGTCAAATACGGGGTCACCAAAGATTGGGTCCTGAACTTGGAGGTGGTGCTTGCCGATGGGACCGTCATCCGAACCGGGGCCGACACCCTCAAAAACAGCACGGGATACAACCTGACCCAGCTCATGATCGGCTCGGAAGGCACGCTGGGCATCATCACCGAGGCGACCTTGAAGCTGCTGCCGTGGCCCAAATTCAATGCGCTGCTGCTCGTCCCCTTCGCCGATCCCGCCGATGCCTGCCGCGCCGTGGCCGGCCTGTTCATCGACGGCAACCAACCCAGTGCCCTCGAATTCATGGAACGGGCGGCCATCGAGTTGGCCATGGCATTCACGGGGGACCGTCAGCTCCCGCTCCATGACGACACCGCAGCCCACCTCCTCATTGAGGTGGACGGCTTCCAGGAAGAAGACCTGATGCCGCAGCTCGAACGCATCGCCGCATCGCTCGAGCGGTTCCATGCGGGCGAACCCCTGCTCGCCATGGACGAAGCCGCCAAGGCGCAACTGTGGAACCTCCGGCGCAAGGTGGGCGAGGCCGTCAAAGCGCACTCGACCTACAAGGAGGAGGACACCGTCGTCCCCCGCGGGCACCTGCCGGAGCTGCTCACTGCCGTGAAGCGCATCGGCCAGGAGCATGGATTCGACAGCGTCTGCTATGGCCATGCCGGTGATGGCAACCTGCACGTCAACATCCTGCGCGGGGACATGCCCGTAGACCGATGGAACGACACGTTGCCGAGCGCCATCCGCCAACTCTTCCGAGAGGTCATCCGACTGGGCGGCACGTTGAGCGGAGAGCACGGCATCGGCTGGGTCCAAAAACCCTTCATGGACCTGCGGTTCACCCCGGCAGAACTCGATTTGCAACGCCGCATCAAAGCCGCTTTTGACCCTGTCCACATTCTCAACCCGGACAAAATCCTGCCCGAAGCCGAGCACGGCGAAGCGGGATGCGCTTAATTCGCCGATTCACACACCATTGACCATGAACCTGCTCGAAGGAAAGAAGGGCATCATTTTCGGCGCCCTCAATGACATGTCCATCGCCTGGAAAACGGCGGAAACCGTGCACCGCATGGGCGCGGACATCGTGCTGACCAACGCCCCCGTGGCCATGCGGATGGGCGAGATCCACAAGCTGGCCGAACAGTGCGGCAATGCCCCGGTCATCCCAGCCGACGCCACCAGCATGGACGACCTCAAGGCGCTCTTCGAGGGCGCCATGGAGCACTTCGGCGGCAAGGTCGACTTCGTGTTGCACTCCATTGGCATGTCTCCCAACGTGCGGAAGGGCAAGCATTACACCGACCTCAACTACAGCTACCTCGACAAGACCTTTGACGTGAGCGCCATCAGCCTGCACAAGACGTTGCAGACCGCCATGGAGCTCGACGCCATCAACGAGTGGGGCAGCGTGGTCGGCCTCAGCTACATCGCCGCACAGCGCACCTTCCCGGATTACGGTGACATGGCCGACGCCAAGAGCCTGCTCGAGAGCATCGCCCGCAGCTTCGGCTACCACTACGGCACAAAGAAGAAGGTCCGCATCAACACCATCAGCCAGAGCCCGACGGTCACCACGGCCGGCAGTGGGGTCAAGGGCTTCGACGAGTTCATTGCCTACAGCGAGGCGATGAGCCCACTGGGCAATGCGACGGGACAAGCCTGTGCCGATTACTGCGCCACGCTCTTCAGCGACCTCACGCGCTACGTGACCATGCAGAACCTGTTCCACGACGGTGGATTCTCCAACACGGGCGTGAGCATGGAGGTCATCTCCAAATTCGCCAAAGAGGAGGGATAATTCGCCGCTGCGGCGTATCTTATTATACGGACCGCAACCTCCCGTTGAACGATGCGTAGGGTGGTGCTCCAAACATTGCCACCATGCACGTTCTGAAATTCGGAGGTTCCTCCGTGGCCGCGCCCGATCGCATTCGGGCTTGCGGCCGCGTTCTGCTCCACAAGACCGCCAACGACTCCGCTGCCCAATCCTTTGTGGTGGCTTCTGCGTTGGGTGGCGTGACGGATGCCCTTGTGTCGGCCGGTGAGGCCGCGCAAAAGGGAGAAGGCGGCTACCGCGAAGTCGCCCGGGAATTGCGCGACCGGCACATCCAGTGCGCCCTCGACCTGCTCGAACCGGACACCTATGCCAAGGCCGAATCGGAGCTGAAGCAGCTGCTCGGCCATCTCGACGACCTGCTGTACGGCATTTTCCTGCTGCGGGAGCTGTCGGACCGGACCCGGGACGAATTGATCGGATTGGGCGAGCGCCTCTCCGTGCCCATCCTCTGCGGACATTTTCAAGACCTGGGACTGGCTCCCATTCGCCTGTCCGCGTTGGAAATGATGAAAACAGACGACCGGTTCGGCAATGCCCGGCTCAACCTCGAGCACAGCGCCACCTGCTTCAGGGAATTGGACTTGACGGCGTCGGGCCTCTTCATCATGGAAGGCTTCATCGGCACGACAGAGGATGGCACACCCACCACACTGGGCCGTGGAGGCAGCGACCTCTCAGCCGCCTATGTGGCGCGCTTTCTCCAAGCGGAAGCTTTGGAAAAATGGACGGATGTCGATGGCATGATGACCGCCAACCCCACGGTGGTGCCCTCCGCCCAGGTCATCCGAGAACTCAGCTACAACGAGGCCATGGAGCTGTGCCACTTCGGCGCCAAGGTGGTCTATCCGCCCACCGTGGCCACGCTCTCCGATGTGGGCATCCCACTCCACGTGCGCAAAACGGACGACCCTGAATCCCAAGGCACCCTCGTTCTGGCCGCAGAGAAGAAAAGCGACGGCACCACACGCAACCGCGGGGTCTGCGGCCTGAGCTCATTGAAGTCCATCACCCTCATCACGGTATCCGGTGGTGGCATGGTGGGCATTCCCGGGTTCTCCAGAAGGCTCTTCACCGCATTGTCCCTGTCCGAGGTCAATGTGGTCCTCATCACGCAAGGCTCCTCCGAGCACGCGATCACCATCGCCGTGGACGATGCCGACGCCCACAAGGCCAAGCAGGTGCTCAACATGGAGTTTGGCAGCGACCAGCATTTGGGCCGCATCGACGACCTGATCGTCGAAGATGGCTTCAGCGTCGTGGCCATCGTCGGCGACGGCATGCGCCAACAGAGCGGCATTTCCGGCCGCGCCTTTGGCACCCTCGGACGCAATGGCGTCAGCATCCGTGCCATCGCCCAAGGCAGCACCGAACGCAACATCTCCGTGGTCATCGATGCCCGCCACGAACGGAAGGCCCTGCAGGCCTTGCACCAGGCCTTCTTTGAAGAGGAGGTGAAGCGCCTGCACATCTTCTGCTTGGGCGTGGGCAACGTCGGCGGCACCATGGTGGACCAAATCCTCGCCCAAAGTGAGGACCTCAAGCAGGTGCGCCACCTTGATCTTCAAATCATGGGCATGGCCAACAGCCGCAAGATGCTGCTCAATTCCGACGGCATTTCCGGGGACTGGCGCGCCCAACTTCAGGCCGCAGAGACCGACAGCTCTCCGGAAGCCTTCGTTCAAGCCATCGCCGACATGGACTTGGAAAACAGCGTGTTGGTCGACAACACCGCCAGCAAAGAAGCCAGCGACGTGTACGAACAAGCCTTGGCCCACAGCATCGCCGTGGTCGCGTCCAACAAGATTGCCACCAGTGCGGGTCAGGAGCGCTATGAAGGCCTCAAGGAACTCGCCCTGCGCGCTGGCGTCGAATACCGTTTCGAAACCAATGTGGGGGCCGGGTTGCCCCTCATTGACACGATTCAGCACCTGATCCAAAGCGGAGACCGCATCCACAAGATTGAGGGCATGTTCAGCGGGACCTTGAACTACGTGTTCTCCAACTTCAATGGGGACACCACCTTCAAGAAGGTCATCGAGGACGCCAGGGCCGCCGGCCTGACCGAACCCGACCCCCGGACCGACTTGAGCGGGGTGGACGTGCAGCGGAAGATTTTGATCCTCGCCCGCGAGGCCGGCTACAACCTCGAAATGGCCGGCGTGGAAGGGAAGGGGTTCCTGCTCGACAGCCAGATGGAAGGCAGCATCGAGGACTTCATGGCGTCGCTTCCGGAGATCGAAGACGCCATGCAGGCCAACTGGAAAGCGGCAGACAAAAAAGGAGAGCGGCTCAAGTATGTCGCCAGCTTTGACGGCAGTACCGGCGTGGCCAAAACCGGGTTGCGGTCCGTTCCCGCCGACCATCCGTTCTACAACATCCAAGGCGTCGACAACATCGTCCTCATCACTTCCGACCGCTATGCGGAGCGCCCGCTCATCATCCAGGGCGCCGGCGCGGGCGCTGCCGTCACCGCCATGGGCGTCTTCGGCGACCTGATCCGCATCGCCGCCAGCCGTTAATCCAACCTGCGCCCGAACAAACCCACATGAGCCCCAGGGACCACATCTCCGTTGCCGCCCCGGCCACCGTCGCCAACCTCACGGTGGGCTTCGATTGCCTCGGCTTGGCCTTGGAGCGCCCCTTGGAGCGCCTCGACTTGAAGCGCACGGACACCCCCGGTGTCACCATCAAGGAAATCCTGGGAGCCAACCTCCCTACGGACCCCGCCAAAAACGTCAGCAGTGTGGCCGCCCAAAGCGTACTGAAGACGCTGGGCGTGGAGTGGGGGGTGGAACTCACCATCCACAAAGCCGTACTGCCGGGCAGCGGCATCGGGTCGAGCGCAGCCTCGGCCGCCAGTGCCGCATTCGGCGTGGCCGCATTGGCCGGCGCAGACCTCAAGCCCCACGAGCTCCTCCCATTGGCCCTCGACGGCGAACAGGTCGCCAGCGGCGCCCGCCATGCCGACAACGTCGCACCCGCCCTCTTCGGCGGACTCTGCCTCTGCACACCCGACGGCCGCATTGACCACCTGCCCGCGCCCGATTGGCACCTCACTGTGGTGCACCCTCAAACCGTCATCAAGACGGCCCAGGCGCGCGCCGTGCTGCCCTACCACGTCCCCATGAAGGACGCCCTCCACCAGATGGCACAGCTCGGCCACTTCGTGCACTGCTGCCACACTGGCGACGCCATGGAAGCCGCCTTTGCCCTCCAAGACGTGCTCGCCGAACCCCACCGCATCCCGCTCCAACCGCATTACCCCGACGTGAAAGCTGCCGCCTTGCAAGCCGGCGCCAGGGCAGGGGGCATCAGCGGAAGCGGCCCCTCCAGCTATTGGATCAGCTTCGACGCCCAGACGGCCCAATCCGTGGGTGAGGCCATTTCCAATGTCTTCCTGCTCAAGGGGCTCGACCACCACGTTCACGTCGGGCGCATCGCCAGCCGCGGCGCCCACATCCTCGACGCCTGACCGCCATGCAGTTCCACAGCACCCACAACAAGAACGTCACGGCGGCCTTCCACGAAGCCATCCTCCAAGGACTGCCTCCGGACAACGGCCTGTACTTCCCGGACCGCATCCCGACGCTGCCTCTGGAAACGTGGATGGGCGACGAAGACACCCAGCCCCACGAACTCGCCACCGAGATCATCTGGCCCTACGCCCAAGGCTCCATGGAACGGGCCGACCTCGAACGCATCTGCGCAGAGGCCATCAACTTCCCGTTCCCCCTCGTCGAAACCGACGAAAGGCGCTACGCCCTCGAACTCTTCCACGGCCCCACACTCGCCTTCAAGGACGTCGGCGCCCGCTTCCTGGCCCGGGCCATCGCCCACTTCAGCGACAAGAAGGTCACCGTCCTCGTCGCCACCAGCGGCGACACCGGCAGCGCCGTGGCCCAAGGCTTCTACAACGTCGAGGGCATCGACGTCGTCCTGCTGTACCCGAAAGGCCGCATCAGCAAAGTCCAGGAACAGCAGCTCACCACGGTCGGCGGCAACGTGCAGGCCTTGGAAGTCGACGGCGCCTTCGACGATTGCCAGGCCATGGTCAAGGAAGCCTTCCTCGACGCCCAGCTCCAATCCGCCCGACCGCTCACCAGCGCCAACTCCATCAACATCGCCCGCTGGATCCCGCAGGCCACCTATTACGCCAGCACCGTCCACATGTTGGGCGAAAACGTCCTCTTCAGCGTACCCTCCGGCAACTTCGGCAACCTCGCCGCCGGCCTGCTCGCCCACAAAATGGGCATGCCCTGCAAGGGCTTCATCGCCGCCACCAACGCCAACAGCGTCGTCCCCGAATACCTTGCCACCGGAGACTACCAGCCCCGCTCCAGCGTGGCCACCATCTCCAACGCCATGGACGTCGGCGCCCCGAGCAACTTCATCCGCTTGACCCGCCTGTTCGAAGACGACTTTGACGCCTTCAAGGCCAAAGTCCAAGGGTTCCACCTGAGCGATGACGCCACCCGCGCACGCATCGCCCACATCCACAAGCACAGCGGCTACGTCTGCGACCCCCATGGCGCCATTGGCCACGCCGCCCTCGACACCCCGCTGCAACAGCACCCTGACGCCATCGGCGTCTACCTCCACACAGCGGCCCCCTGCAAATTCGGCGACGTCGTCGCTCCCGTGATCGGCCAAGACCCCGAGATGCCCGAGCGCCTCACGGCCATCATCGACCGCCCCAAACAGGCCGTTCCCATCGACGCCACCTACGCCGCCCTCAAGGACTACCTCCTCAGCTGAACCTTCCCGGCGTCTGTGGCCAATACAAACCGCTTTTGCCACAATCGCCCCACCTCATGCCAGGAACGCAGTCGAAACCTACGACTTCGGGTTTGCGACAACCCACCCAAGTGGCTGTTCATGGAAGCCCTGAATGCCGCATCCCAAAGGCCCGCATCCACTGCGTCACCCTCTGAAGCCGCCAGGCGATTGAACCCGTGGATCGTTTGCCGGAAACTCCCACGGGGCCTTCGATCCGGAAGCAAACGCCCGGGCAGAATGACCGCTCCTAGAAAAGGCACGCCGTGTCGGACGCGTTGCAACTTCACCTTGCGAGGATGCAATCGAAGAGCAAACTCCTGTGGTCATCTCGTCATTGCGCCTCGATGGATAAAACGACCAGAATGGCCTTTGCCTTATGTACGGACAAACGCCGTACATTTGTCGTCATGAAGGAGCAGGCGATGATGGACGATGCGAGCACCAAGGCTGGGCGCATCGAAATTCGATTGACAGCGCAGGACAAAGCGCTGTTCAAGCGCGCGCAGGTGCTGAGTGGCGACAAGTCGGTGAGCAGCTTCGTCCTGCGCATCGTGAAGAACCACGCCCAGAAACTGATTGCAGAAAACGACAGAATCCTGGTGAGTGAGCGCGACCAGGCCGTGTTTTTCGAGGCGGTGCTGGGTAAGGTGAAGCCCAATGCAGCGCTGAAACAGGCATTTGATCGGCACCAAAGCGCAATGCAGGACCAGTGAAAGACTTGCGGGTCGAACTGTTGGCCAAGACCCACGACAGGGCAGGCTTTCGTTGTGAATCAGAAGCGCTGACGGCCTACATCGCGACACAGGCCCGGCAGGACGTCCAGCGGAAATTGTCGGCCTGCTTTGTCCTGACGCAGGGCACGCCCCAAGTGCTGGGGTTCTACACGTTGTCCACCGACAGCATTCCCCGCACCGAAGTGCCCGCAGCCCTTCGGAAGTCTCTGCCCAAGTCCTACCGCGCTCCGGTCACCCTCCTCGGACGCTTGGCCCGAGACCTGTCTTGCCGCGGGCAAGGGCTGGGAGAGCTCCTGTTGATGGACGCCCTTTTGCGTTGCCTCTGGCTGTCTGACGAAAGTGTTGGCGCC
>CBFHWV010000076.1:0-1422 GCA_965659565.1 uncultured Flavobacteriales bacterium | reverse complement strand
ATCCCCTGGACAATGGCGCTGCCACTTTCTATGCGCGCTACGGGTTCATCGCCCTGCCCGACAGTGGCAGGATGTTCCTCCCCATGCGCACCATCCGGGCGCTTGGGCAAAGTTGATGTTCTGGCTTCAAGGCCCAAGCAAGGCCCGAACCTGGTCAAGCGCACTGCTTCTTTCGCGCTCAGAAAGGCCGGCGGGCGGACCGTAGGGGGTGGGGTTGAGGTCCACGCCATAGATGCGTCCGTCTTGGCGGTCGCGGAGCACATCCAATTCTGCGAATTCTGCGCGCATTTTGACCGAAATCGCGAGAATTTGGGCGATTTCTGCGTCAGAAAGGACGCTTTTGGGCAATGTCGCCAAATCCACTTCTGCCGTCTCGTTGGTGTATCGAACGTCTTGGGATTTGCGCTTGCGGTAGACCACCGGCAGCTGTCCGTCGATGACCACCACCCTGAGGTCTTCGTAGAGTCCTTGCTCGGTGCGGTTGTCGAGGATGCGCTGGTAAACCTTGCCGGGTTGGACCTGGCTTGGGTCGAGGGGACCTTGGATTTCACGGCCATCGTGGACGGCGTTGCCCTCTGATTTTTCGAGCATCGGGCCGACGTGGGCGGTCGGATCCACTGAGAGGCCGTACCCAAAGACGTCGCGGTGATGGTGGTCGAGGGTGCTTTTGCTGATGTCCAGACACTGGCCGTTCCACATGCCAGGCTGGGCCTGCCGCTTTTCGGTGCGGTCGTCAAAGGCGAGCTGGATGTTCACTGTGCCCTTGTATCGCGCGGGCGTGCCCTTGCGGTTGGTGACCGCCCAACCGAGGGCGTCGGCGTAGGCCATGATGCTGGCGCGCTTGCTTGGCCAGTCGGGCTGGACCAGCACAAACTGCGGCTGGCCGTGTTGTCGGGCCGACTGGCGGACCGCTTTCCGAAAGCGCAATTCCTTGCCCAGCCGCTCCATGAAGGGCATGCGATCAGGGTAGTCGTTGGAGAAGAAGCCCATCGTCTCTCTTTACTTCAGCTTGGCGATTTCGGACTTGCGGCCGATGGTGCGCGTGATGAAATCCCGGTCGCGCTTCGGACTGCGGGCTGGGGAATACTCGCGGCCGTAGAAGATGATCTGAAGGTGCAGCTTGTTCCACTTGTCCTCTGGGAACAGCCGCTTGGCGTCACGCTCCGTCTGCTCGACATTCTTGCCGTTGGTGAAATTCCAGCGGTACATCAAACGGTGGATGTGGGTGTCGACGGGGAAAGCCGGGACGCCGAAGGCCTGAGACATGACCACCGACGCCGTTTTGTGGCCCACACCCGGCAAGCGCTCCAGCGCCTCCATGTCCTGCGGGACCACACCGCCATGCTCATCCATCAGGATCTCGCTGAGTCGGACGATGGCCTTGGACTTCTGGGGGCTGAGGCCACACGGCCGGATGATCTC
>CBFHWV010000075.1:0-9558 GCA_965659565.1 uncultured Flavobacteriales bacterium | reverse complement strand
TCTACAACACGCCGACCGGAAGCTGGGTCTGGGGTCTGATCTCCGGCATTGCCTACTTCTACATCGCCTACCTCGTGTGGATGGGTGAGGTTCGCCAATTGGCCGACAACGCCGGTGGCGCTGTGGCCCAGGCCAACAAAGTGCTCGCGTGGTTCGTCCTCGTGGGTTGGGCCATCTACCCGTTGGGTTACATCCTCGGTACCGAGGGCGGCCTCTTCGGCATGAAGATGGTGGCTGACGCCGAAGCTGCTCAGGCTTCCATGGATGTGGTCTACAACATCGGTGACGCCATCAACAAAATTGGCTTCGGTCTCGTGATCTACGCCCTCGCCGTCAAGGACGGTGCCAAAGGCTGATCCCTCCGAACACTGCTAAGGAAATCGGGCCCACTCCCTTCTCGGGGGTGGGCCTTTCCTTTGCCCCATGATGGGCAACAGCACCTTTCAACATGCGGACCGGGTCCGGAGCTGGACGCTCGGCCTGTTGCTGGCGGGCGCCCTGATCGGGGAAGTCCTGTGGCACTGGGCCCCGGGGATGCAATGGCCATTGGCCGTGGCCCTCATCGCTGGCATCGGCCTCCAGCACGGCGCCCTCGATCACATCCTCCACGCCCACATGCACGGTGATCCGGAAGGCCCCCTGCGCCAGTCCTTTGCCTTGCCCTACATCGCCGGCATCGGTGTCGCCTGGGTGGCCTTCGAAACGGTCCCCGGCCTCATGCTCGGTCTGTTCCTGCTTGTCAGCGCCTACCACTTCGGCATGTCCCATTTGCGCGTGGACGCCATGCGGCGCAATGCCCCATCACCCGATGCAGTTTCCGGCGTTCTGCTCGGCTCCGCGCTCATTGCCCCATTGGTCTTTCGGCCCGATGCCCTGCAGGTGTTGACGCAGTTCGGGTGGCATGTCAACTTGGGTTTCGGACGCGACACATTGCCATTGGAGCTCGCCTCGGGCGCCTCCCTGCTCTTTGGTCTCCTCCTGCATCGGACCTGGCGAAATGGCCTCCTGGTGATCGCGGGCGTCCTGTTGGCCTGGTTCGTCCACGACCTGCTGCTCGCTTTTGCCCTCTATTTCGCCCTCGGCCACTCCCGCGAAGCCTTTTTCGAGGAGTTCAAGGAGCGCCAAAGCGTGGCACGCGACTTCCGAAGCTTCTACCTCAACAGCCTGCCCTTGAGCTTCGCATTTGCCGCCATGGCCGCGGCCATCCTGTGGCTGACGTCCGATGGCATCCTCCGCGAGCGCGCTGCGCTCAGCTTCCTTTTGGCGGGCACCCTGCCCCACATTGCCGTGCTCGAGGGCTGGGTCACGGCTCGAACCCGCTGAACCTCAGCGCAGCCTCAACCGGCCCGCTTCTCCGGCCACCACCTCGCCGATGGGCTGGGCATGCAGCCCTTCCGTGCGCAGCACCTCTTCCACCTCTTCGGCAGATTCCGCAGAGACTGCCAACAGCAGGCCGCCACTTGTTTGAGGGTCGCACACCAGGTCCCGTACAAAATCAGGCGCACCATCGAGGATCACATCCTTCCCGTAGCTGGCGAAGTTTCGCCGGGTGCCGCCTGGGATGCTGCCCGCGGCGTGGTAATCCTCAAGGGCCGAACGGTCAAGGGTTGGAAGGGCTGCCCCTTCCACCACGAGCTCGACGCCCGTGGCGCGGGCCATCTCCAAACCATGGCCCGCCAAACCGAAACCGGTCACGTCCGTCATGGCATGTACACCCGCGATGTCGCCGAGCGCAGCCCCGGCTTTGTTGAGGCGCATCATGTTGGCTGCAGCGGCCTCGAGGTGCTCCTCCTTCACCAAGCCCTTCTTTTGGGCGGTGGTCACCATGCCCACACCGAGGGGCTTGGTCAGATAGAGCTTGTCTCCCGCCTCGGCACCGCCATTGCGCTTCAGACGCTCGATGGTCACGCGCCCCGTGACGGCCAAACCGAAGATGGGTTCCGGTGAATCGATGCTGTGGCCGCCGGCGAGCGAAATGCCCGCTTCAGCGCAAATGGAGCGCCCACCCTCCAAGACCTGACCCGCCACTTCAGGGTCGAGCTTGTCCACGGGCCAACCGAGGATGGCGATGGCCATCAACGGGGTGCCGCCCATGGCGTAGATATCGCTGATGGCGTTGGCCGACGCGATGCGCCCAAAGGCGTGCGGATCGTCGACGATGGGCATGAAGAAGTCGGTGGTGGACACCGCCGCTGTGCCGTCGCCAAGGTCATAGACCGCCGCGTCATCGCGGGCGCCGTGTCCGACGAGCAGTCGGGGATCATCGGCCTGAGCACCGAGCTGTCCGAGGATGCGGTCGAGCACGCCGGGGGCAATCTTGCAGCCGCAACCGGCGCCATGACTGAACTGCGTCAGCCGGATGGGGTCCTTCTCCATGGCGCGCAAGTTCGCCCACGGCCTTCAAGCCATCGCCTCGGGAAGGGGGAAATCAAACAATCCGCTGCGCAAGGGCTCCGGAGATGCTGCAAATCCCCACTCCAGCAATGGCCCAACCACATCCGGACGCGAAAAGTCGACGCTGAGGGCCTCCGGATGGCCCCAGTCGAAGACGTGACGGGGCAGCCACTCTTCCTCCCGAATGCGCGCCAACATCGCCTCGCCATCACAGCCCGCATCCAACAAGGCGATCAAATCCTCGAGCAACTGCTCCTTTTCCCGCGCCAGAGGTGCCGCTGCGCCGGGGCGTTCCTCCGAAAGAAACGCGTCGTAGACACCTGCATCTCCAGACCCGAAATGATGGAAGCACGACCGTTGAAGCCACAAGTCACCAAACAACACCTGGGCCAACCAATATTGGGTCCAAGCGCACCACGTATCGGCTTTGGCCATCGCTTTGTACGCCCCTGAAATCATCCGATCCGCCCCCTTCCATTGACGTTGATGCAACGCATCCATGGCCGAGAATGCGGCTGCACTGAAGTCGCCTTTGGCCACTTGACCTTCAGCCACTCCAAACGCACTCAACAGGTGGTGCGCCGCGAAATGCACCGACTCGAACGTGTGCACCAAACCATTGGAATACAGGGCATCCACGAACCCAAACGTGGACGGCGACAAGAAGAACCGATCCCCAACGGAGGTGCTGGCTGTATACTGCAAGCGGCCCGTCCTGGTGAACTTCCGGCACGGGCGAATGCCCTCCATGTGGCGCGCCAGATCCGGGAAACGGGACACGATGTGATGGAACTCGGCTTCCGCATCGAGGTCATCCTGCTCCGGGTGAATGCGGGGATCCAACATCAACCCGATGCTTGCCACGTTGGAATTGGACCGTTCGAAATTGTCAAAGGGAATGACCCACATCCACCCCCCGTGGAACATGTGGTGGAAGGTGCCGTCGTGCAGCCGCCTGCCCTCGGATGGCGCTGGGAGCAGGTCGTCCATGGGCCGAAGTCCCTCCACATGCGTGAAAATGGCCCGGGCGTGGTGCACCGCTTCCGGCGCGCCGTCTCGCAAGCCAAGCTGTTTGACCAAGGTCGAACCCCGTCCCGAGGCATCGACGTAGTAGTCGGCACTGAATTCGCCTTGAGACGTGGAGATGGAGACCCCATCCGCATGGACGTCTACAGAGTCCATCGCGCAATCCTCCAAAAGCTGCGCGCCGTATCCCGCCGCGGCTTTCACCATGAAGTGGTCCACTTCTTCCCTGTACAGGTGGCTTTCGCTGTAGAAAGGAAGGTGGGGCGGCACCAATTGCTGCAAATGCGCAGGGTCCAAAGGCACTCCCTCAGCATGGTGGGCAAATCCGATGGAGTGTTTCAACCCACACGACGGGGTCACATGGTCGACGATCCGGTCGGCGTGACTCAGGTGTCCGATCTCGGGAATGCCATATCGTTCGGACAACATGAAGGGCCAGATGGCACTTTGGGGCAGCAGCGCCTCACCCAAGGAAAAACGAGGATGGCGGCCCGGCTCGAGGATGAGGACATCCAGTCCGTGTTTGGCGAGGATGCAGGCCAAGGTGGAGCCGTAAAGGCCACTGCCGGCGATGCAGACATCATGAGAGGAAGCAGAATTGGACATGGATTCAAGCTCTGCCTTTTTTGCGAAACAGGACAAATGAGATTTGTCACTCCTCCCAAAAGCCCAAGCGATCGGCCGCTTCGATGAGGCGCTGGGCACAAGACTCGAGGGAGATCCCGGCGCAATCCACAGGATGGCGCTTGTCCACCGCCCGCTTCTGCAATCCGTGCTCGTAGGTGCGGTCGTAATAAGCGAGGGCGATGCGCGCCGCAACGGCCAAGTCGCCGCGCTCCACTGCCTCCAGCGCCTCGCGGGTTCCCGGGCCGCCCACTTCACCGCGGATGGCCGAAAAACCCTCCTGAAGCAGCCCCTTGTCGTAGCCCCCGTACATGCCCACCAAATGCGCCACCCGGTCTTCCATGCTGCGCCTCATTTCGAGGGCCGGACACGCGATCATGCGCTGGTAAAACGGTTCGGGGATGTGCACCTTGCCAATCCGTCGGCTTTCGTTTTCGACCCAAATCCTTCGGCTGGGATCGAGCTTGGACAAAGCGTCGGCCAGCAAGTTTCGGACGTGCTCGGAACTGGGCTGCGGATGCCGCTGGAGGTTGCCGAAGGCCGAACCGAAATGCCGGGCCACGCCCTCGAGGTCCAGGACCTGTTCCCCGGCCTTGGCCAGCTCTTGAAGGACGGCCGTCTTGGCCGACCCGGTGTACCCGCCGACCCGAATGAGCGGCCAATCGCGCCCCATGAAAGCAGGGAGCGTCTGCTTGTAGGCTTTGTATCCGCCCTCCAGCAGCACCACTGGCAAACCCGCCGTGCGCAACAGCCAACTCAGCGAACCACTGCGCATGCCGCCCCGCCAGCAATAGAGGTGGATGGGCCGGCGATCGGGAACCTCGTCGAACAGGGACCGGACGTCTCGGACCATCTGTGCCATGCGCGGCCCGATCAACTCGAGCCCGCGCTCGATGGCGGCTTCTCGGCCGACTTGCTTGTACAGCGTTCCGACCTCGGCGCGTTCGGCATCATCAAAAAGCGGAAAGGACTGGGCGCCGGGGATGTGGGCTTCTTCAAATTCACCCGGACTCCGGGCGTCGAGAAGCAGCGCACCAGCTTCCTTCGCCCCCTCGAGAAATGCCTCGGGCCCCACTCTTCTTTCCGGAACGGCCATGGCCACGAAGGTAGCCTGCTCAGGTTCTGGGCAAGTGGATTGAATCCCAGGGTGGGCGCTTCGCTTTCATCAGCCTGTACCGAAGACGCCGAGAAGGGCCAGCACATCGGAAACGCCGACGAATCCGTCCCCATTCACGTCCCCGAAACACAGGGGGCAGGGATCTTGAAAGCCAGAGCCGTCGTCCACGAAGGCGTTCTCGTCATGGTTCACGGCATCGAGGTGGGTGCATCCCGTCGCCCACGTTTCGGGCCAGAAGCATTCCTCTGGAGGGAAGGTGCACGAGCCGTTTCCCGGCAGCCGAGAAGCCGACCGAAATCAGGAAGCTGTGACCCGGCGTCGCGTCAGCTGGACGAAGAGAACGCGGGCGACGGAGAAGAGGCCGAGGACGAGGTAGGCATCGAGGAGAAAGGAGAGCATGACCGTGATTTGTTACACATTACGAACGCCTCCCTCCGAAGGTTTCATGTGCGGTCTGAACAACGTTCACAAACCCACTGGCACCTCACTGCACGACCAGCCGCTCGGAGAAGGCGCCCTGCGGGCCTGTGGTCCGGACCACGTAAATGCCGGGTGGCCATGCCGACACATCCAATCGGACGGGCCATCCCTGAACCGCCTGCGTGTGTTGGCGCCCTCCCCTGGCATGGATGACCTCGATTCGGTTGCCCCGTCCTTGGACGAGGACCGATTCCCGCGCGGGATTCGGCAAGAGGCGCAGTGCCGGTTGGGCTTCCACCTCCATGGCGGGACCGTCCACGCAGACCACGCGCCCGGATCCGACTGGAGCGGAGAACAGCGTGCAATCGCCATTGGAGGCTGTGGCCAGCAACCCGGCTGCCACAGGCCCGTCCCACACTGGACCCACGCCCACCATGTCGCCCTCCAACCACCACTGAATGCCCAATGGCTGGGCGCTGCCCGACACCACGGCTTCTGCCCCGCCCTCGGTGGGCACAATGGCGACCGTCACCCCCTCCAGACAGGGTCCGAAAAGGGCCTTGAAGGTGTCCGGCTGGTCCAAGGCCACCGTGGCGAAAGGTGCACTGGCATCCATCAGACCGAGCGCGGTGTGGGCGTTGTCTTCCCATCCGAGGAAGCCGAACCCGTCAGCGGGCACAGCCGCCAGTTGAATCGGGCACTCGCCGAAGTATTCCCCTTGCCAACCCCAACCCAGGTCGGACCACCCGTTGACTTCCACTTCGCCCCCCGCCAATGCCGTCCACTCGATGGTGATGGCCTTGGGGGCTTGGAAGCCGAAATGGCTGCGCAATTGTTCGCGGGAGGGAAACACGCGGGCCGCATTGTGCTCTTGCATCAAATCCAACCGGAACTGCCAGTAATCCAATGCCGCAGGCGACCCCCAACGGTCAATGTGGCGCCCCATGACAGGGCCGATCCAAGCGGCAGCAGCATCGAGGCGCGCGTTGAACCGGTTCGGCGCAAACACCGTGGACAGCAGGTCGCAATAGCGCGTGGCGAATCCGCAACCGAGGACATCGTCGTCGAGGACCTTCTGCAACAGGGCGCTGTATCGGGAGGGCGTGGGTGGAAACAAGCTCAACTGCAGGTAGTCCTCCCATTCGCTTGTGCCCCAGGCCCCGAAGCAGGCATCGAGGTCGTACAGGATGGGACGCCACTTCCCGTCGCCCTGAAGGCTGCGGAAGTACTTGAGGTTTTTGAGGCCCCATGGCGCGGTCATCCAGTCGACGTTCTGACCGTGGATTTCGAAGATGTGGTAATCGAAATAGGACAGCACATCGAATTGGGACATGAACCCATCTCGGAATTCGACCGAGCCATTGGGCAGGCTGAGCAAAGGGTCCACCGTCGCCTCCCACGCTGCTGGGGAACCGTTGAGGACCACCCACTGGTTGTGGAGGTCGACGGCCTCCGAGTCCCAGCCGAAGTTGTCTTCGACGAAGTTCTCATCGGACTTCTCCCGGGCGCCATAGACCCCCCAGTACTCGCCGTTGAGGTAGACCTCCACGGGACGCCAGGCGGAGGCCACCACTTCGGTTTCGAGGGCCAATTCGCTCAGGAAGGCGTCTTGGATTTTGTTTTCCCAACTCGCTTGACCGCCGTTGCGCAAGTTGAGGTTGCCAAAGGCCGTGATGTCCGGCTTGGAGGGGAACACGGCATGGTCCAGCTTGCCCGTCCACTGGGGCTTGAAGTCAAGGCGGAAGGAGCGCTGGGGCTCGGCGCGGGACCACCCGCCGTGGATTTCGAGGTCGAACCGGGATGTCGCCACGGACTCCCCGCCTTCGCCAAACCATTCGAGGCGGCTTTCGCGGGACCAAGGCTGCCAGAAGTTGGCCCCGAGGTGCGGGTACTCTTCGCCGGCATTGGGGCCCATCACATAGATGCCGGACTCCCAATCCCACAGGTGATCGGGGTGGGTCACGATGCTCACCTGCTCCAGCGGTGAGGCGGGCTCCGAGATGAAATACGTCCGGTCAACCGTGGCGCTGGGCGCCCAGCCCTCGGCAAAGGCGCGAACGGACAGAATGCCCGTGGCCGACGGGGTCCAGCTGCCCATGAACACCGGAGAGTCCGCTGTCGGCTCCGCGCCATCGGTGGTGTAGCGGAACACCACGGCGGGCTGCGCTTGCCCGGGCGGACCGGACAACTCGCCAGAGCTAACCGTGACCGTCGGGGCCGCATCGAAGTGACCGGAAGTCGGCCAGACCTCGGGTGTGGCCACCACGCCCTCGAGGCACGGGGTCGCGTTGGGCTCCCCTGGGGTCGCAGCCTGGAACCAGCACCAGTCCCCGCTGGCGGGGCCACTCCGGCCGAGCGTGTAACCCGACCGCAATTCCGCGGGCAGGCTCGCGAGGTCCAGCAATCCACCCGCCCCGCTCAGGATGAGCGGCTCGCCGGGCTTCAGCTTGAAATTGGTGTGCCAGCCCGGCGATGTCGCCGTCCACCAGTCAGGCAAAGCGTTGAACGGCGCCACAGGCGGTGTGCTTTTGGCCAAGGCCAGGAAGGGCCGTACCGACAAATCGGAAGAGGTGGCGGATTCGTTGTGGACCTGAATGGCCAGCACATTGTCCCCTTCCACCATCCACTGTCGGGGATCGAAGTCCACTTGCTCCGGGATTCCTCCCTGGTAGAGCTCGGCTTCGTGCAGCCCATTGGCCCACGCATCGAATGCCACCGGTTGCGCCTCCATCGTCGCGGATCGAAACAGCTCCCGACCGTTGAGGAAGGCCACGCAGCCATCGTCGTAGTCCACCGCCAACATGCCGTGCACCCATTCCTCCAAGTTGGACACCGCCACCGTGCACCGGAGCCACACGACGTCCGCCCCGTCGAGCACAGTGCCATCGTCCCCGTCTCCGTGGCCAAATCCGCCAGGCCCCACAGACCAGGAGGCGTCGTTGAATTCCGGCAAACGCCAATCTTCTGCCAGCGGCCCTTGCGGGACATGGTAACGCCAAAGGTCCCCGTCCTCCACGGGGCAGGACCAGTGGTCCACAGCGCGCACATCGCGGCCGGAAGCCAGCACCACGAGGCGTTCGTCCGGAGCCAGCATCACCGCTGGCAAAGGCCACTTCTCCCAGTTGTCGGGGTCGTCGGACAGGAACATGCCCGCCAGCGACGCCGGCTCGGGCCCGGCATTCCACAGCTCCACCCAATCTTCCTCCTCGCCCAGCACGTCGGCCACGCTCCCGAAAGCATCCACCTCCCCGATGAGGACCTGCGCCGGAGCGGACGACCAAAGCAGGGCGAACCACAACGTGACCAGGACAGACCTCAAAAAACGCATGGTGCAAAGGTAGACGGGGGCGCCCGTCAGCGGTTCAATTCGGCGACCATGGCCCCAATGTCCCCGTAGAGTCGCGTCCGCCAGATCTGGCCGTCCGCATTGAAGTCCCACTCCTCGTAGAGCGCCACCTCTGCGGTCTTGGCACGGGTGGAATCTGTGGCGGGGCGGGTATAGGCCCAGGCGAAGTGGATGCCAACCGAGCCATCGGGCTGGCCCGTCACGTCGTCCGTTCCTTGTTCCAGCTTGAGCTCGGTCAACAGCTCCAAGTCATAGGCAGCCCACATGCGCTTCCAGCCGGCCCAGGCTTGTTCCAGCGGCACCGGCTCCGTCTGTCCGAACCGCGTTGGCGCCCAGATCGCAGAGTCTGCAAAATGCGCCCTGGCCGCATCGTTCTCCGCATCAAAATCGAGGATGAGCTGTCGGGCCGTCGCCGCATTGCGCTCGAATTCGGCGCGGGCCTCCACGTCTGCCTTGGGTGCAGCAACGCACCCCCACAACACAGCCAACAGAATTAGAGGAAGCATGCGCATGACTCGGTCTTTCGGCCAAGATAGACCCCGCCCGTGCAGCTGCTTCAGCGCAAGAGCATGAACGTGCCGGTCAGCCGCTTGAAGTCCTCACACAAGCCCGTGGCCTCGACCATGTAGAC